>JAAYSD010000107.1 GCA_012518465.1 Clostridiales bacterium | reverse complement strand
TCCCACTGATTTTGCCTTAAATACTTGCCGTTAGCCTTCTGATAGGCTCTTGCCATTTCATAGGTTATCGGAAAATCCCATTGTATAGCGATTTTCTGATTAATCCCTATTACTAATAGCTGCCTGTGCTGCTGCAAGTCTTGCAATAGGCACACGGAATGGTGAGCAAGAAACATAGTTGAGTCCTACATTATGGCAGAATTCAACAGTTGAGGGGTCACCGCCATGTTCACCACAGATACCAAGCTTGATGTCTGGTCTTGTTTGTCTGCCAAGCTCAGCAGCCATTTTAACAAGCTTGCCAACACCCTTTTGATCTATTCTTGCAAACGGATCAGATTCGTAAATTTTCTTTTCATAGTAAGCATCAAGGAACTTACCAGCGTCATCTCTTGAGAAACCAAAAGTCATCTGAGTAAGGTCATTTGTACCAAATGAGAAGAATTCAGCCTCTTGAGCAATTTCATCAGCTGTAAGAGCTGCACGAGGAATTTCAATCATTGTACCAACATGGTATTTAAGCTCAACACCATTTTCAGCAATAACTTCATCAGCTGTTTTTACAACAACGTCCTTAACATATTGAAGCTCTTTAATCTCACCAACAAGAGGAATCATAATCTCAGGAACAACCTTCCATGAATTTCTCTTATTAACATTGATAGCAGCCTCAATTACTGCTCTTGTCTGCATTGCAGCAATTTCAGGATAAGTTACAGCTAGACGGCATCCACGATGTCCCATCATTGGGTTAAACTCGTGTAGACCAGCAATAATATTTTTAATATCAGCGACTGTCTTTCCCTGCTCCTTAGCTAATGCAGCAATATCATCTTCATCAGTAGGAACAAATTCATGCAATGGTGGGTCTAAGAAACGGATAGTAACAGGATTTCCTTCCATAGCCTCGTAGATTCCTTCAAAGTCACTTCTTTGCATAGGAAGCAGCTTAGCAAGAGCCTTTTCACGCTGTTCAACAGTATCGGAAACAATCATTTCACGAATTGCAGAAATTCTATCAGGCTCAAAGAACATATGCTCTGTACGGCAAAGACCGATTCCTTCAGCACCAAAGCTCATTGCTCTTTTTGCATCAGCTGGAGAATCTGCATTTGTACGAACTTTAAGAGTTCTATACTCATCAGCCCACTTCATAATTGTTTCAAAGTTACCAGAAATAGTAGCAGCAACTGTTGGAATGGATTCACCATAAATGTTACCAGTTGTTCCATCAAGAGAAATCCAGTCACCCTCTACATATGTTTTGCCACCGAGTGTAAACTTTTTATTTTCTTCGTCCATCTTAATATCGCCGCAGCCTGATACACAACAAGTACCCATACCACGTGCAACAACAGCAGCATGAGATGTCATGCCTCCACGTACGGTTAAAATACCTTGAGAATAGTGCATACCCTCAATATCTTCAGGTGAAGTTTCAAGACGCACTAGAATAACCTTCTTGCCCTCTTTACCCCATTCAGCAGCTGTATCTGCATCAAATACAACTTGTCCAGCAGCAGCACCAGGTGATGCCGGCAATGCCCTGCCGATAGGTGTAGCAGCCTTAAGTGCTTTTTCGTCAAATGTTGGGTGCAATAAAGCATCAAGCTGTTTTGGATCGATTTGTAAAACAGCTTCTTTCTCGTTTATCAGACCTTCCTTAACAAGATCAACAGCGATCTGCAATGCAGCTGCAGCTGTTCTCTTACCATTTCTTGTCTGAAGCATATAAAGCTTTCTATCTTCAATAGTAAATTCCATGTCTTGCATATCACGATAGTGATTTTCAAGATTTTTAGAAATTTTTACAAATTCATCATAAGCTGCAGGCATGATTTCTTTTAAATGATCAATTGATTGAGGTGTTCTAACGCCAGCAACAACGTCTTCACCTTGTGCATTCATAAGGAACTCACCATAAAGCTTGTTTTCACCCGTTGAAGGATTTCTTGTAAATGCAACACCTGTACCAGAGGTTTCACCAGTATTACCAAATACCATCATCTGTACGTTTACAGCAGTACCCCAGCTTGAAGGAATATCATTCATTCTTCTGTAATAAATAGCACGAGGATTATTCCATGAACGGAAAACAGCTCTTATAGCACCCATTAACTGCTCAACCGGATCAGTTGGGAAATCTGTGCCAACCTTAGCCTTATACTCAGCCTTAAACTGATTAGCAAGTGCCTTTAAATCATCAGCAGTAAGCTCTGTATCAAGAGTTACTCCCTTTTCTTCTTTCATCTTGTCGATAAGCTCTTCAAAATACTTCTTACCAACTTCCATAACAACGTCGGAATACATCTGAATAAAACGACGGTATGAGTCATAAGCAAAACGAGGATTGTTTGTTTTCTTTGCCATTACCTCAACAACCTCATCATTAAGACCAAGGTTGAGTATGGTATCCATCATACCAGGCATTGAAGCACGTGCACCTGAACGTACAGAAACAAGCAGAGGGTTTTCCATACCTCCAAATTTCTTACCAGAAATTCCTTCCAATGTTTTTACATGCTCAAGAATTTCAGCTTTTATAGAATCACTGATTACCTCTCCATCTTCATAGTACTGTGTACAAGCCTCAGTAGTAACAGTAAAGCCTTGAGGTACGGGCATACCTAAATTTGTCATCTCAGCAAGGTTTGCACCCTTTCCGCCGAGCAATTCACGCATTTTGCCGCTGCCCTCTTTGAAATCATAGACAAACTTCTTTTGCATTAAGTTAGTTCCTCCTTGAAATTTATTTAAACATAGCTAAATTGTGCAGTGATACTGCACAATAAATTTATAAAATCGGCAATTTTTGTATTTATAAACCACCGTTTTTACTTAATGTATATATTATAGCAGATATTTTTCCAAAATGCTATACCTTTTTTAAAAAAATAATTTATTTATTAAAAACGCTATTATAATAAACTTAAAATAGACCTAAATTGTATGAATTGTTGAATTTCAGCCTATAAATCCACCATCAACCGAAATAACCTGCCCTGTTATATATTTAGCTTGCGACAAAAACAATGCAGTGTTTGCCACGTCATCACCATTTCCTAAAAATCCCAGTGGGATTTTATCTTTTAATTCGTTCATTTCTTCTTCACAAAGCTGTTTGTTCATGCTTGTATTAATTACTCCAGGGGCAATAGCATTTACTAAGATCCCACTAGGTGCTAATTCCTTAGCCAAAGCTTTTGTAAAGCCAATTAACCCTGCCTTAGCTGTGGAATAATGTACCTCACACGATGCACCGTAAATCCCCCACATTGAAGAAATATTAATTATATTTCCACACTTTCTTGAAATCATAGGCGGCAAAAAAGCTGAAGTAACGTTATAAGCACCGTTAAGATTAATATCTATCATTCTTTTCCATTCAAATGGTGTAATATCGGAAAACATCTTAATATCAGATATACCGGCATTGTTGACAATTACATCAAAATAATTATAGCTTTTTAACAAATCACAGGCACATTGGCAAACATTTTTTTCGTCTGAAATATCACATCTTACACCATTGCAAAAAAACTCCTTTTGCAAATCCAATGACTTTTCCTCAGAGCTTTTATAGGTAAAAACAACATCATAGTACTGAGAAAAAGCTCTAACCAAAGCAGAGCCTATTCCTCCCGTACCACCTGTTATCAATGCTTTCATGAAAAGCTTACCTTAATATTATCATCTTCAGCTGTAATATTTATACTTTTTATTTTCTTATCATTGTTTTCAATAATAATATTCGCTATCTTATCTTCAATATCTTTTCTTATCACTCGTCTTATATCACGTCCACCAAATTTTCCGCCAAATGCCTTTTTAGCAATAGCAGAATAGGTTTTTTCATCGATAATAAGCTCTATTCTCTTTTCATTCAAAGGTTCACGCATTTCTTCAAGCATGAGCTTTGCAATATCGCCATAATTCTTTTCAGAAAGCGGCTTAAACACAACTATCTCATCAATTCTACTCAAAAATTCAGGGCGGAGAAAATCTCTAAGTCCTTTCATAGCCCTATCCTTAGACACCTCAATCTCTGATCTTCCAAAACCTACTCCTGTTGATTTATCAGTAGAGCCTGCATTAGAGGTCATACAAATCACTGTATTTTCAAAGCTTACAGAACGTCCCTGTGCATCATTTACCCTGCCCTCATCGAGAATCTGCAAAAGAATATTCATCACATCTGGGTGTGCCTTTTCAATTTCATCAAAAAGCACAACTGAATATGGCTTTCTCCTCACCTTTTCAGTTAGCTGTCCTGCTTCATCATAGCCTACATATCCCGGAGGTGAACCAATAATTTTAGAAACACTATGACGCTCCATAAATTCTGACATATCAAGTCTGATTAAAGGATCAACTGTGTCAAACAGCTCACTAGCAAGCACTTTAACAAGCTCAGTTTTACCAACTCCAGTAGGTCCTACAAAAATAAATGAAGCTGGGCGACGTCTGGCAGAAAGCTGAACTCTGGAACGTTTAACAGCAGCAGCAACTACCTCACAGGCTTCATCCTGTCCCAAAATCTTAGACTTAAGAACATTTTCAAGGTTGGCTATCTTTTTATATTCAGCTTCCACAATTTTATTTGCAGGAATACCCGTCCATAGCTCAATAACCTTAGAAACATCTTCTAAAGTTACATTTATTCCATCAACAAGAGGTTTTAATTTATCTATTTTTTCCTGTTTTTTAGCTAACTCAATACGTAAATTAGCAAGCTTTTCATAATCTATTTCACCGTTTTGAGGATCTTGCAGATTATCCATTTCCTCATTAATTTTATTTACTTCAACAACAAGCTTTTCATATTCATCCAAATCTTTATTTTTAATGCTTGCACAAGCCGACGCTTCATCAAGCAAATCAATAGCTTTATCAGGTAAAAATCTGTCAGTAATATATCTTTCCGATAAAATTACACACATGCGTATTATTTCATCACTAACCTTTACCTTATGATGCTTTTCATAATAATCCTTTATCCCTTTCAAAACCTCAATGGTATCATCAATTGTAGGTTCACCAACTTTTACAGGCTGAAAGCGTCTTTCCAAGGCACTATCCTTTTCGATATATTTTCTATATTCATTAAAGGTAGTAGCACCAATTACCTGCATCTCCCCTCTTGATAGAGCAGGCTTAAAGATATTTGCGGCATTCATCGTGCCTTCAGAATCTCCTGTTCCTACAAGATTATGCACTTCATCAATAAACAATATGATATTTCCTGCATTTTTTATTTCATCAATAAGTGCTTTTGCCCTACTTTCAAATTGTCCTCTAAATTGAGTTCCCGCTACAAGTGCAGTTAAATCAAGCAGATATATTTCCTTATTTTTAAGACGAAAAGGTACCTTATCACTAGCAATTAATTGAGCAATTCCTTCAGCTATGGCTGTTTTACCCACACCCGGTTCACCAATAAGACAAGGATTATTCTTAGTTCTCCTTGAAAGAATTTGAGTGACTCTGTAAATTTCCTTATCCCTGCCTATTACCCTATCAAGCTCATTATTTTTAGCTTTTCTGGTCAGATTAGTGCAATATGTTTCTAGAAACCTTCGTTTTTTATCCTCTTTTTTTGATTTAGATTTATCCACTTTTTTATCACTTCCACGAGAATCATATTGAACATTGTCATTAGCAGAAATATCTCTGTCAGAATCATTTCTCTTAATCAAACTTTGCAGAAATTTTGGCATAGTATTAGCACCCCCCGGCTTAAAATCCTCACCATCCTCACCATCTTCAAAGTCCTCTATGTCACCAAACATCGCTTTATAGCTTTCCTCTAATTCATCGTCGGACAGACCCATCTGCTTAATATACTCATCCACCTGAGGCAGTCCCATATCCTTAGCACATATAAGGCAAAGTCCCTCATTCTTCTTTTCATTTCCCTGCATTGTTGTAATAAATACAACAGCTATTCTTTTTTTGCATTTTGTACAAATCATAAAAACCTACCGTTCTATATAAAAATTATTAATTATTTAAAAAATCCATTATATTAAAATTATAAAAGTATCTAAACAAAAAAGTTTTATCAAGTGTTGTCTGATTTAATAGTATAATAGAATTATCGGACATTATCGTAATTGCTTTAATAATTATTGCAATAATAAATACTATGATAATACCTTGTATTATTCCTACAACTGCACCTAAAAAAGCATTTACAGAGCCTATTATAGGTATATCATTTATAATTGAAAGTTTGTTTACAATTAGCTTTGAAATAAGTGATAAAATGCCAAAAAGTACTAAAAATATTATCATTTTAATAGGCGTTAGCACAAAAGGTTTAACAAGACTATCAAGTACTGAGTCAGACAAATCCTTCTCACTTTTTATAATATTTAAAATTAAATCGGAAATAGCGTCTATATTACCGTTTTTTACATCGTTAGCCTTTGAGCCAAAAAGCTCAGGTATCGTATCGGCTATTTTTTCAGTGGAAGTCAGAATAGTACCAAATCCCACAGTATTGCGTATTTTAGCAGCAATAACATAGGAAAATACAATATCTCCAAGCTTATATTGAGCTAAATCTTCAGGCTTAATTATAACCTGCCCGACCTTTATATTACTGTAATCTGTGTCACTATCAAAGCCTAACGACTTAAAATCCTGCTTATCAATACCTGTGTTTGTCATATCAACGCTATCAAGCTTTAAATTTATATTATTTAAAGAATCCGTTGAGGTATCAAGCTCGCTCAAAGGCTTTGAATTAACAACTATTTTACTAGTATCTACATTTTTTAGCTGGGTAATTATATTATCACTAAAAATCTCGGAAAAATTTTCATCAATAGTATCTTGTAATTTTTGCTCTATTATTCTTTCATAGACAAAATCAGAGATAGTGCCACTTAAAGGAATAGCAACAATCAAAGAAAATACTCCGGCAACAAGACCAGCTAATACGGAAATAAAGCCACGTCTTGAGCCAATATAAATTGCAGATAATAAAATAGCAATAACTGCAATATCAAAAATAAAATAAAATTGAGAACCCATATTAACACCTCTTTTTTAAAAAATTATGAAAGTTGATATCTGTTAATACTATCCACTCCCTGCACAATAAAGCTTTGTGATATATAAATCATTTCGGAATACTCATCATCTAACTTTAAAGTCTTTTCATTATCAAGATTTTCATCAAAATATATTAAGCTATCATTGCATAGCAAAGCAATATTTTTATCACCAAAAACAATTTTTCCTGCTTTTTCATTAACCGTTTTTGATGAAACAACGTTCATTTCCTTGTCAAGTAAAACGGAAATATTTGTATTAGTTATATTATCAAACAGAAGTAATACTATTTTACCATCTTTTTCAGAATAGTCAACTAGCTCACCTGAAAAATTATATGTAGAAATAAGCTTGCCCTCCAGCTCACTATACAGCTGAATAGAATTAGAATTAACCATAACTATGCCGCTATTTGCCCTAATAACATCATATGTAATAATATCCTTCACTTGACTTGACCAGAGTGCATCGCCTTCACTGCTTAAATCATAGCAGGAAAAGCTGCTTAAAAAATCCCCGTTATCACTGCCAAGCTGACTAATATATATTTTGTCATCATCTCTTGAAAATTCAACGCTAACTACATTTTCAGATGCCTTATATGTATATACCTTATTACCGTTTTCATCGTATATAATCACATAATTCATATAATAGCTTGCATTTGTAACAAGCACTGTATTCCTATTATTTCCAAGTCTTGCATAGACAATATTTTCTTCCGAACTGCTTTCATAAACAAGCTTTGTTTTAGAATAAACCTTAAAGCCAGTGTTTCCCTTATCAAAGACAAGTATCCTATCACCCTTTACTGACATAACAGGATTTAAAAATCCATGCTGAAATTCACCTATTTTTCTTCCGTCCTTGCCATATGTTATTACATAAGAATCAGTAAGCAATGCAAAATACTCATCCATTGGGTAAAGAGTGTATTCAGCGCTGCCTGGAGCTTTGATAGGAAAGCCTGATTCACTGTCACTATATCCTATTCTTGTTGCGATTCCCTCAAGTGGTTGAAAAATAGTATCCTTAAATAAGTATATCATAAATACAACTAAAATTACAATAAGAATAACAATTAAATTACGGAGGTTTTTCTTTTTCTTTTGTTCCTTACGAAATTTCGATATATCATTTCTATTAGTCGACATAAAAGTCTCGCCTCCAGTACTTAATCAATATATTACCTTTAAAAGATATAAGCCATGTGCAGGTGCTGTAATTCCAGCATTTGAACGATTTTTTCCAGCTACCACCTGCTCTAAATCCTTAAAACTATACTTTCCTTGTTGTGCGTATATTAATGTACCTACAATTATTCTAACCATATTATGCAAAAATCCCGAGCCGCTGATTTGTATTTTTACAAAATCATTTTCTCTAAAAGCTTTACCCCAAAACACCTCTCTTACAGTGGTACTTAGCTTTGGAATAGTTTCAGCCTTACAAAACGCTCGAAAGTCATGCTCACCAACAAAGGCTTGGATATGCTCATTCATTTCGCTAGCATCTAGTTTATAAGGATAATGAAATGCTAGATTATTTAAAAACGGGTCCTTAAGCTTCGAGTTTAAAATTAGATATTCATAGGTCTTTTCCTTTGCGTCAAATCTTGCATGAAAGCCTTCATCTGCCTCTTCACAAGATAAAACAACAATGTCACTCGGTAAAAGTGTATTCATTCCCTGTAAAAATCCATCGCAAGGAATCTTATTTTTAGTATGAAAATTAAAATAAAATTCCTTTGCATGAACGCCCGTATCCGTCCTAGAACAGCCGAAAATGCCTATGTTTTCATACAACAATCTCCTTAATGCCTTGTGTATCTCAGCTTGAATACTATTTCCATTATCTTGTAACTGAAAACCATGATAGGCAGAGCCATTGTAAGCAATTTTCACTTTAAGGTTACGCATAAATCTCCTAAAAGTATATATTTGTTAAAATTATAATTATTGTAAATAATAAGAATACTAAAAAAGCAAATAAATCAACAATAGCAAGCTTTGGCTGACGTAATTTTGTTCTGCCATCTCCACCATGATAGCATCTACATTCCATAGCAAGAGCCAGCTCATTTGCCCGTTTAAAAGCTGATACAAATAAAGGTACAATAATAGGTATAAACGCTTTAATCCTAGTGATTAAGTTTCCCTCCTCAAAGTTTGCTCCTCTAGCCTTTTGTGCCAGTACAATTTTATCAGTTTCCTCAATCAAGGTCGGAATAAACCTCATTGCAATCGTCATCATCATAGCAAGCTCATGCACAGGAAAACGTATATATTTTAGCGGACTCAAAAGTCTTTCAATAGCATCTGTTAAGACTATGGGTGAGGTTGTATAAGTTAAAAGTGACATACCTGCAATAAGCACAAACAACCTTAAAATCATGAATGCAGTGGTATCAATCGCCTGCCAATAGATTGTAATAAATCCAAGCTTAAAGATAGGCTCTCCTTCACCTGTAAGCAAAAATAAATTAAGCACTGAAGTAATTATTATCAGTGGCATTATAGGCTTTAAGCTTCTAAAAATAAATTTTAAGCTTATTCCCGATATTATATAAAGTGATAGTACAAAAGCCGCTGATATACCGAGTGCTAGGTAATTATCAGCAATAAAAATAATAACAAGGAAAGCAAGGTTTAATATTAGCTTAAGCCTGCTATCCATTCTATGAACAGGTGAATCACCCGGAAAAAATTGTCCAATAGTAATATCCCTTAGCATTATTTGTTCCTTTTATTTTATAATTTTTCTTTATTTGTAGTTAAATTCAAAACACCTTGCACAGCTTTTTTTACTGTATATATATTATTTCCTAAATCAACATCATACTTCTTTAAAGCTAAAGCAAAACGACTTATCTGTGGTATATCAAGTCCTATTTCCTGCAGCTGCTGCGCCTTAGAAAACACTTTATCAGTATCATCATAGCAAAATACTCTGCCCTTGTTCATCACTAATACTTTTGTAGCATAATCAACTACATCTTCCATAGAATGAGAAACTAAAAGTACTGTTTTACCTGAGTTTTCGTGGTAATCCTTAATCAGCTCAAGAACCTTTCGCCTTCCCTTTGGGTCAAGTCCAGCAGCCGGTTCATCAAGAATGAGAATTTGAGGCTCCATAGCTATCACGCCAGCAAGGGCAACACGCCTCATTTGTCCGCCTGATAAATCAAAGGGAGAACGCTTAAGCATTTCATCATCAATCCCCATTATTTTAGCAGCATATCGAACCTTTTTATCTACCTCATTATCATTAAGCCCCATATTCTTAGGACCAAAGGCAATATCCTTATAAACAGTTTCTTCAAAAAGCTGATGCTCAGAATATTGAAAAACAAGACCTACTTTAAAGCGAATATCCCTTAGGCTAACGGCTTTATCATATATATTAACCCCATCTATAAAAACTGCTCCCTCACTGGGCTTTATCAATCCGTTTATCATCTGAATCAAGGTGGATTTTCCACTTCCCGTATGTCCAATTACGCCAACAAATTCTCCTTGATTTATCTTTAAGGAAACACTATCAACAGCATTTATTTCAAATGGGGTGCCAATACTGTATTTATGTGATAAATTTTTTAGTTCAATTGCTAATCCCATAATTACCACCTTTAATAGCATCGGCTAATTGCTCAGCCTGTTCTTCTATATCAAGTATTTCTAAATTAAGCGAAAAGCCATTTTTATTCAGCTCATAAAATAACTCAATAGTCTGCGGAACATCAAGTCCAATTTTCTTCATAAATTCTACCTGTGAAAAAATCCTTTCAGGTATGTTATCAAGCACAACTTCCCCCTGCTCCATAACTACTACTCTATCAGCTTGAGCTGCTTCCTCCATATAATGTGTGATAAGGATAACAGTTGTGCCAAAATCCTTATTAAGCATCTTAATTGTTTTTATAATTTCTTTTCTTCCCTTAGGGTCAAGCATAGCTGTCGGCTCGTCCAGCACAAGACATTTTGGTCTCATAGCTAATACTCCAGCGATAGCAACTCTCTGCTTTTGCCCGCCTGAAAGCTTATGTGGTGCATGATCACGATATTCATACATACCAACAGTTTTTAAAGACTCATCAACTCTCTTGCGAATCTCATTAGGTAAAACACCTAAATTTTCAAGTGCAAAGGCAACGTCTTCTTCAACAATAGTAGCTACAATCTGATTATCAGGATTTTGAAAAACCATTCCGACAGTTTGTCTGACATCAAAGATACGGTTTTCGTCAGCAGTATCTATTCCATCAACAAAAACCTTTCCCGATTGGGGAATTAATAAACCATTAAAAAGCTTTGCCATAGTGGATTTTCCACAACCATTATGCCCGAGGACAGCTAAAAATTGCCCCTCGGGTATATCTATATTTATATTTTTCAATACTTTATTTGATATTTGCTTTCCATTATCATTTTGGCTCACATAGGAAAAATCAACATTCTCTACTTTTATTATATCCAATTCATTGCTCCATGTTCTACAAAGTTTTATAAAAAGTTGACAATAGCAGTATTGCCACAAGGAATAGCCATTCCCGAAGCCTTAACAGGCAAGCCGATTTCTTCAGCTGATATTTTTACCTTATATTGCTTCCCAACAGTAACTTTAAGCAGATATGCCATAACAGATGGAGAAAGTCCCGTTGTATAGCTGTTTAACATAATAAATAAAGGCTTTTCAGTTAAAACCTGTGTACAAAGTGTCATTAAATCAAATATATTGTCTTCAAGCCGCCACATCTCACCATTTGTACCTCTGCCATAAGAGGGAGGGTCAAGAATAATAGCATCGTACCTGTTTCCACGCTTAATTTCCCTTTTTAGAAACTTAACAGCATCATCTACTATCCATCTTATAGGCTTGTCCGAAAGATTGCTTAGCACTGCATTTTCTCTTGCCCACTCAACCATGCCTTTAATAGCATCAACATGACAGACACTAGCACCTGCACTCGCACAGGCTAAAGTAGCTCCTCCTGTATAAGCAAATAAATTAAGCACCTTAATCGGTGAAGCAGATTGTTTTATTAAATCTATGCAATACTGCCAATTTACAGCTTGCTCGGGGAATAAGCCCGTATGCTTAAACCCAGTAGGCTTAACCTTAAATTTAAGCTCATTCCATCTAAGATTCCAGCTATCAGGTATCTTTTTAAGATAAGACCATTTTCCTCCACCCGAGGAAGAGCGTAAATATCGAGCGTGTACGTCATTCCATATTTTAAAATCAGCAGGTTCTTTCCAGATAATTTGGGGGTCTGGCCTTACAAGGACAATATCCCCCCACATTTCCAGCCTTTCACCATCTGATGTATCTATCAAAGTATATTCCTGCCAGTTATCGGCAATCCTCATTATCTAAACTCCTATTTCCTTTTTTGAAATATCAGCAATATTATTTGCAAGCTTTTCGATAAGAGAATGTTCCTTACCCTCAAGCATTATTCTCAGTAAAGGCTCAGTTCCTGATTCACGTACAAGCACTCTGCCCTCTTCGCCTAAAGTGTTTTCAGCATCAGCTATTGATGAGGTGATTTTTTCATTTGTTTTCCAGTGTCCTTTTACGCCATCTCTAAGCTTTACACCTAAAAGAATTTGCGGATAATCCTTAATATCAGCTACAAGTGCAGAAAGCTTAGCATTTTTTTCAACAAGCATATCAATTAAAGTCAAGGCTGTCAACTGCCCGTCACCTGTTGATGCATTATCAAGGAAGATTATATGACCACTTTGCTCTCCACCTATATTATAACCGTTTTTAAGCATTTCTTCAAGCACATATCTATCACCAACAGCTGTGCAAACTGTTTTTATATTATTCTCCTTCATATAGCTATGAAAGCCTAAATTGCTCATCACAGTTACAACAGCAGTATCATTTTTTAGTGTTCCTTTATCCTTCATGTGCTTGGAAATAATAGCAATAAGTTTATCACCATCGACTAAGCTTCCATTTTCGTCAATAGCAAGGCATCTATCTGCATCACCATCAAACGCCACGCCTATATCACATTTTTCATCAACTACAAGCTTGCTTAAATTTTCTATATGAGTAGAGCCGCAAGCTTCATTTATATTAGTACCATCGGGAGAATTTCCTATAAATACCGTATTTGCACCAAGAGCGTCAAAAATAGCCTTAGCTGTATAGCTTGCGCTTCCATTTGCACAGTCAACAGCTATTTTTAAGCTATGAAATTCATTTTTAACAGTTGATATTAAATGATTATTATAATCCTTAACCGCATTGTCATTATATGTAATTCTACCTACATCAATTCCGCTAGACAACTTAATTTTTTCAGGATTATCTAAAATATAGGATTCAATTTCATTTTCAATTTCATCACTTAGCTTAAATCCTTCTGAAGAAAATAATTTAATGCCATTATACTCAACAGTATTATGTGAAGCTGAAATCATCACACCTGCATCCGCATTATACTTTTTAACAAGATATGCCACTGCTGGAGTAGGAACAACACCAAGTATCTCAACATCAGCACCCACACTGGCTAAACCGGCAGACAAAGCATTTTCAAGAATATCCGATGAAATCCTTGTATCCTTTCCAACAATAATTTTAGGTTTATGCATTTTCTTACCAGCAAGAACAAAAGCTGCTGCTCTTCCAATGTTAGTAGCAAGTTCAACCGTAAGTTCTGTAATAGCGACGCCTCTCGCACCATCTGTACCGAAAATTCTGCCCATATATTTCTCCTTTTATATAAATTAAAAATTAGCTATATAATTTTATTCTTTTTAAATAAGCTTTTATTACAAAAATTGCTGCCCCTGTCTAGATATATTCAAATGCTTGTAAGCAAGGTCAGTAGCACATCTGCCTCTTGGAGTTCTTGAAATAAAGCCTAGCTGCATTAAATACGGCTCGCAGACATCTTCTAGCGTTACTGCTTCCTCACCTAAAGCAGAAGCAAGAGTATCTAGACCCACAGGTCCACCAGAGTATCCATTTATTATCATCGATAAAAATCTTTTATCAAGGCTATCAAGCCCCAATTTATCAATCTCAAGTCTATCCAATGCTATATCCGCAATTTCTGAATTAATTTTTCCGTTTCCAAGTACATCAGCAAAATCTCTAACACGTTTTAAAAGTCTATTTGCAATTCTCGGTGTCCCACGTGAACGTGCTGCTATTTCATAAGCTCCTTTTTTATCACAAGGTATTGTAAGAATTACTGATGAGCGTAGAACAATGTCCGTAAGCTCGTCTTTTGAATACAGCTCAAGCCTTTGGATAACGCCAAATCTATCACGCAAAGGAGAAGTCAGTTGTCCTGCCCTTGTAGTTGCACCGATTAAAGTAAATTTAGGCAAATCAATCCTTACAGAGCGTGCCGAAGGGCCTTTTCCAATAATTATATCCAAAGCAAAATCCTCAAGAGCAGGATATAGCACCTCTTCTACTTGCCGTGAAAGACGATGAATTTCATCTATAAACAAAACATCTCCCTCTTGCAGACTGGTAAGCAAAGCAGCCAAGTCCCCAGGCTTTTCAATAGCCGGCCCTGAAGTAATTCTTATCGATACTCCCATTTCATTAGCTATAATACCTGCTAAAGTAGTCTTTCCCAATCCGGGAGGTCCGTATAAAAGAACATGATCTAGAGGCTCTCCCCTTGATTTTGCAGCTTGTATAAATACGGATAGATTTTCCTTTACCTTTTCCTGCCCAATATATTCAGATAAATTTTTCGGTCTTAAAGAAAATTCAACCTCTGTATCATTTACAGTAAATTCAGGCTCAACAAGTCGTGGTGAATATTCTTTTTCAACATTAATTTTATCATTATTCGATTCCAGCATTCATTATCCTTTCAAAATACAGCAAGCTTTTTAAGCCCTATTTTCACCAGCTCTTCAACAGATGTATCAGCACCTTCTCCGGAAAGTGCCTGTGCAGCCTGAGTACCAGTGAACCCCAAAACCGTAAGTGCTGATATAGCCTCAGCTATATTGCCGCCTGCACCAATACTTGACACCTTTTGCGAAGAAGAATCAGAGGAAATAGTGATATTTGCAAATTTATCCTTTAATTCAAGTACTATTCTTTGTGCAATTTTTGCACCTATTCCTGGTGATCGTGTAAGCGTCTTTGTATCAGAAGTAGCTATGCAAGCTGCCAATGCATTAGGTGATAAATCGGAAAGAATAGCCAGTGCAGCCTTTGGCCCTACACCGGAAACACTGTTAAGCAGCTTATAGCTTTCAAGCTCCTCAACAGTGGCAAAGCCAAATAAATCTATATCATCCTGTCTAATATTAAGAACAGTGTAAAGACGAACCTCAGTACCTATTTTCCCAAGGGAAGAAAGAGTATTAAATGTAGTACGGCATGAATAGCCGACTCCTCCACATTCTACAACCGCCAAATTTGGCTCTGTATATATTAAAGTACCTCTAACACTGTATAACATATTTTTCTCCTATGATTAAACATTAATAATTACTTAGCTGAGAATTATAGCTATGTGCATGAGTTACTGCAATAGCTAATGCATCTGCCGTATCATCGGGCTTAGGAATTTCATTAAGCTTTAAAATATTCTTCGTCATTTCCTGTACCTGAAATTTTTCAGCATTTCCATATCCGACAGTTGATAGCTTAACTTGTAAAGGAGTATATTCAGCAATATTAACCCCAAAATTTTCAGCACATAATAAGATAATACCTCTTGCCTGTGAAACATCAATGGCTGTTTTTTGATTATTTTGAAAAAACAGCTTTTCAACCGCCATATATTCAGGCTTATATTTTTCAATAACAAATGACAAATCATCATATATTTCTTTTAATCTCTTTGAAAAATTTGTTTTAGATGAAGTGGTGATACTACCATAATCAACAACAGAAAATTTATGCCTGCAAAAATCTACTATGCCATAACCAACTATTGCATAGCCTGGGTCTATGCCCAATATTCTCATTTAATCACCATTTTCTAATAAAGTCTTAATAAAATCTATTATTTATATTAAAATAAATATAACATACTTTTAGAAATTTTGCAACAATTGTTTAAGACAAAATTGCATTTAAAATGCTATTTTATGACATGAGTTAAATTTGATAATTGACAGCTAAATTTTTGTATTAATATAAATTCGTTTTGTAAAACTCCTCTTTACAAACACTTTACATAAAATTTACGTAAATAAAGTGCATTTTTTATGTAAAATCAACGATTTTTATTGTTTTTTGTGAAAATTGACGCTTTTTTGACTTAAACTTTATATAAAATTGATATTCACTTTACTTAAATTTTAATGTATGATTATAAATGTTGATTTATGTAGTAATATAAATTACGAATAATCATACTAAAATTTGTAAATGAACTTTAAGAAAGGAAAATTTCATGCCAACTGCTTTTTTTATTATTGTTATTTTAATGTTCGCTGTTATTTTCGTAAACGGTTGGACCGATGCACCTAATGCAATAGCCACAGTAGTTTCAACTAGGGTTATGTCCCCTAAAGCTGCCGTTAAAATGGCTGTTGTTTTTAATTTTTTAGGTGTTTTGGTTATGACCTACGTTAACTCTAAGGTGGCTGATACACTAAGTGAAATCGTTACCTTCAGAGATGACCAGCAGGATCAGGCACTTGTTGTATTTGCTGCCGCTATGTTTGCAATAGTTATATGGGCTGTGGCTGCTTGGTATTTTGGTATTCCAACTAGTGAAAGTCATGCTCTTATCGCTGGTGTAACCGGTGCTGCTATAGCATTAGGCGGTGCTGATTCTATTAATATGGATAAATGGAAGCTTGTTATCATCGGATTACTTGTTTCGCTATTAGGTTTTGTTATGGGATATATTTCAGTAAAGCTTATTGAATGGATTATGAAACTCATCTCATATGTTTTTAAGCCAATAAATAGAACAAGTGCAAACAAATTTTTCTCGGGCGGACAGGTTTTTGGTGCAATGGCTATGTCCTTTATGCACGGAGCACAAGACGGACAAAAGTTTATCGGTACATTTATTCTAGGTATGTCGCTAGCAGGAAAAAATGTTTCCCAAAATAGCTGGGAATACACAATCTTAATTGTACTATGTTCGTTATTAATGGGAATTGGTACATCAGTAGGCGGATATAGAATTATAAAAGCCGTAGGAATGGACATGGTAAAAATTGATAAATACCAAGGCTTTGGTGCTGATATTGCAGCGTCTATATGCTTGCTTTTATCCTCTCTAACAGGTATACCCGTAAGTACCACTCACACAAAAACAACTGCTATCATGGGTGTAGGTGCGGCAAAATCTATACGCTCGGTAAACTGGGGTATTGTCGGTGAAATGTTTAGCGCTTGGATACTTACATTCCCCGGATGCGGCTTAATCGCCTTTGTTATGGCAAAAGTATTTATGCACATATTTTAATTAAATAAGATAATTTATAGGTTATTTGAAAGGTACGGATAATTATGTTTAAGAAAAAAGAGATTAATTATTTTGATTTATTTATTGATTCAGCAAAGGTATGCAATAAAGCAGCTATAATGCTGAATGAAATGCTATTAGGCTCAGCTGACAATTTCCCCACTATGGTAAAAGAAATCCATGAAATCGAGCATGAGGGTGATAAGCTATATCACACTTTATATGGGCATTTAGACCGTTCTTTTATTACGCCTCTTGACAGAGAGGATATGCTGGCAATCGCAAGAAATATTGAGCGTACTATTGACGCTATCGACGAAGTAGCTATTATGGTAGATTTGCTTTCAGTTACAAAAATACGTGATGTAGCTAAGGAAATGATGCTTTTAGTAACTAAAAGTGCTGAATATGTACTCAAAGCAACCGAGGAATTTAAAAACTTTAAAAAGCCTACCACATTGAATAAATATATTGTTGAAATTAATAATATTGAAGAAACTGGTGATTCTATTTATCAGAATGCTTTAAGAGATTTATACAGCATGGAAAAAGACGTGTTGGAAGTAATTAAATGGAACAAGATTCTTGACAGCTTGGAAAATGTACTTGACACCTGTGAAAATGTCGCTGATGGACTAGAGGCTATAATTCTTAAAAACACTTAATAGTCTTATAGTAAATTATTATAATTTATTTCCACTTTTAGCGATGCTTTTCTATAATTTTAACAATAATTAATATTTTGTGCAAATATACTTGACAGCATCTAAAAACAAGTATATCATATATTTAATAAATCTTTAAAGGAATAACAATATGCATAATTTAATTGTTTACACAGCCTTTATATTTTGGTTTAGCTTGAGCTTTTATTTTAGCTTCAAGTTTTTTGGTCGTTCAAAATATAGGTTGAGTAAAGCAAGTATTCCTGTTTAATATGCAATTGTAATTTTTTTATAAGGAATAGTAAATTTAGCTTGTGAATTGCTTAACCGCATCACAAGCTTTTTATATTGTTATAGCAAATAATTAATAAGAAAGTGAGAAGTAAAATGATTATTATTTTAAAGCAAAATGCAACTCCAGAAATGGTTAGTAATTTAACCAAGAAAATTGAGGCACTAGACATTAAAATCAATAAGATTGAAGGTACGCACAAAACTATTTTCGGACTAATCGGTGATACTAGTAAAATTGATGCTGAAAGCATACTAGCAAACAAGGCTGTTGAAAGCGTTAAACGTGTGCAAGAGCCTTATAAAGGTGTAAATAGGAAGTTTCATCCTTTAGATACTGTTATTAATGTAGATGGCAGAAAAATAGGAGATGGAAATGTAGCTGTTATTGCAGGTCCTTGCTCTGTTGAATGTGAGGAGCAAATTGTAGAAACTGCTCAGCGTGTAAAGCAAGCCGGTGCAAATCTGCTTAGAGGCGGTGCTTTTAAGCCTCGTACTTCCCCCTACTCTTTTCAAGGCTTGAGAGCCGATGGAATAGAATTGCTTTTAAAAGCTAAAAAAGAAACAGGACTTCCCATTGTTACTGAAATAATGTCTTTAGAGCATTTAGACTTATTTGCTGATGTCGATGTTATTCAGGTAGGTGCTAGAAATATGCAAAACTTTGAAATGTTAAAGGAGCTTGGTCATTGTGATAAGCCGATTCTTTTAAAAAGAGGGCTTGCCAATACCTTGGAAGAGCTGTTAATGTCGGCAGAATATATTTTCTCAGGTGGTAATTCAAATGTAATTCTCTGTGAAAGAGGTATAAGAACCTTTGAACCTATGACAAGAAATACAATGGATATTTCTGCTATACCAATTTTAAAAACACTTTCACATCTTCCCGTTGTTGCTGACCCCTCCCATGCCGGTGGACGTGCAGAATTAGTAGAGCCACTTGCTATGGCATCTATTGCAGCAGGAACTGATGCACTAATCATTGAAGTACACAACAATCCTGCTATGGCTTTGTCAGATGGTGCACAATCACTTAACCCCGACCAATTTA
>JAAYSD010000106.1 GCA_012518465.1 Clostridiales bacterium | reverse complement strand
CCATGTATTCGTGCTATTAGCTATATAACTTCATATTTAAATAGTAAAGCTATTTTTCTATCTGCAACAATGCCAAGCTATGATGAAATTTTTCAAAAATATGCTCCTAAAAATAGTTTTAGAAATTTAATATCTGATAAAACTCCATACAAATTTTTTAAAAATCAAGCTATTAAAAGCATTGGGAAAATTTCACTAGAAGCACTGGCTATGAATATCCCTAACGATAAATCAACCCTCATAGTAGTCAACAAAAAGCTAACCGCACGTGAATTATATAAGCTTGTACAAGGCAAAAAATTTCATCTCACTACTAATATGACCCCTTTTCATAGACAAAAGGTGCTAAATGAAATTAAAACTTGTCTTAAAAATGGTGAAAAAATTATCGTTATCTCTACATCTTTAATAGAAGCAGGCGTGGACTTGGATTTTCAGACAGCTTATCGTGAAATAGCAGGACTTGATAATATTTTGCAAACAGCCGGACGCTGTAATCGTGAAGGAAACCTCAAGATTGGCGAAGTTTTTGTATTTGAAATAGATGACGAAAAAATTGGAACAATACGTGGCGAAATGCAAGCTAAAGCAAATATAACAAAAAAATTGCTCAATGAGTATGATGATATTTCGTGTGATAAGTGTATTGAAGAATACTTTAATGAAGTTTTTGGCTTTAATTATAACAAAATGGAATCAAACTCTATTTATGAAATAAACGGAAGAA
Source organism: Clostridiales bacterium (assembly GCA_012518465.1). Classification (GTDB taxonomy): domain Bacteria; phylum Bacillota; class Clostridia; order Oscillospirales; family Ruminococcaceae; genus JAAYSD01. The sequence goes on along the minus strand of JAAYSD010000106.1, from coordinate 6,306 downwards.
TAGCTAATCCAATGAACATCCCTTTTAGAACTTATGCACAAAGCTTTAAAATGATTAAGGATGAAACCATAAGCATAGTTATTAATAAAAACGGGGTGTGCGACACGATTTTGCAAAATCTTGCCTTTGGCGGATATAAAGCTAAAAGAGAGCTGCAAAAGTATTGTGTAAATGTGTATGACCATACTTTCGCTGATATGTTAAAATCAGGTCTTTTAAGTGAAGTAAATGGAGTTTTTATTCTTCTCAATAATAAATATTACAGCGATGAATATGGACTTGCAATTGACGAAAATCACGACGATGAATATATGTTTTTATAAAAAGGAGGTATTATGGGATTTAAAATTATGGTGACGGGAGATTTTGCTTGCTTTACCAGACCTGAAATGAAGGTGGAAAGGGTGAGCTATGATGTTCCTACACCTAGTGCGATTGAAGGAATGCTTAAATGTATTTATTGGAAGCCTTCTATAAAATACATAGTTGATAAAATAATCGTATATAATCCAATTCGTTTTATCAATATCCGAAGAAATGAGCTAAAGGAAAAAACAAACTTTCAGGCTGTTAAAAAGCAGATGAAAGATGGCTCAAAATCACCCGAGCAATTTGCAAGTGAACTACGTACTCAACGTGGAGGAATGCTCTTGCGTGATGTAAAATACGGTATAGAATTTCATTTTGAGCTAACAGGAATTAAATCAGACGGCGGCAAAGAAACTGACGGCAAGCATTTAGGCATAATCGAGCGTCGACTTTCAAAAGGGAAGCACTTTCGCCAGCCCTATCTTGGTTGCCGAGAATTTTCAGTAAGAAGAGTTGAACTTGTTGACGAATTTGATTATTCAACAATTTCCAATGAAAACAAGGGCGATATTGATTTAGGCTTTATGCTTTATGGACTTAATTTTAAAGATAAAGGCTTGCCGCTCAATAACGATTGGGATAACCCTGTTTTTTCTGATGACGCTGACCCTGTTTTTTATCGCCCTCATATGGTAAACGGGGTTATTGACGTACAAAAATACAAAAGAGTAGGTAGGTGAGGGTATGTTAATACGTGCGTTGTGCGATTATTATGATTTCTCAAGTCAAAACGAAGGGTATGACCCAGACTTGTTTTCAGAACAAGATGTGAGCTTTTTAATTGCTCTTAAGCCAAATGGCGAGGTATCAGATATAATTGATATTCGACAAGAAAGACAAGTTCCCTCCGGCAAAAAAACAAAAACTGTTCTAGAAAAGGTTAAGATAGTATTGCCTAAAAGGAGTCAAAAATCGGGAATTGATTTAAACATAATCGAGCATCGTCCTCTCTACATATTCGGCTTAAATTATGACAACAAATCAGGCACTTTTACCCCCTATGACAGAACAAGTAAGGCTGAAAAATCTCATAAGCTTTTCGTCGAAGGAAACTTAAAATTCTGTGAGGGACTTGACTCTGACATTGTAAATGCTTACCGAAGCTTCCTAGAAAAATGGATTCCAGAAAACGAAACAGAAAATCCTGAGCTATTAAAAATAGCAAAGCTATATTCAAACTCATATTTCTGTTTTGCACTGGACGGCAAGCTTAGTACCGTTTTGCATGAGGACAAGGCTTTAATAGATAAATATATTGCTCAGAAAAAGCGTGAATTAGACGAAAACAAGGGTGAAGTCATATCAATTTGCCCAATTGAGGGTGAAATGCTGCCCGTATCAAGAATTCATGATAAAATCAAGGGAGTACGTGGAGGAAATTCAGTTGGAAGCGTGCTTGTAGGTGTTAAAAATTCAGCTTTCGAATCCTATGGGAAAACTCAATCCTATAACAGCTCAATCTCTGAAAAGGCAATGAAAAAATATACATTATCTCTCAATTCCCTTCTTAATAATGAAAGAAGACGTGCTTTTATTGATGAGCTTACTCTTGTTTATTTTGCCATTGACAAAAGCGAGGATAAAGCTTGTGATATTTTTTCGCAGCTTATGGGATTTAACGATAGAGGAACGCTTGATGAAAATTTATTCTCTATCATCAATAATATATCACAAGGAAAAGTGGGAGATTTATCAGTACTTGATGTCAATGAAAAGCTTATGTTCTATGTCGCTGGACTAGCTCCAAACAGCTCTAGAATTTCGCAAAAGTTCATTGTCAAAAATGAATTTGGTTTTATAATGAAAAATTTAATACAGCATCAAATTGATATGAAAATTAAAAAGGATTCTGGTCAAATTCCATTTTGGAAAATTACTAGAGAGCTTGTTGCACCTAATTCAACAACAGATAAAGTTCCACCACCACTATTATCCAATTTAATTCTATCTATCTTTAATGGAGCTTTATATCCTACTGCTTTGCTTGATATCATTATCCGCAGAATAAAAACGGATAGTGATACTGATAAAAATAGCTTTGTTAAATTAAATGACGTTAGAGTTGGAATAATAAGGGCTTATTTAAATCGTAAATCAAGAATTTTATATTCAAAGGAGGAAATTTCCATGGCATTAGATGAAACCAACATAAATCAAGCATATCTTTGCGGAAGACTTTTTGCTGTACTTGAATACACACAGAAAAGCTCTGTTTCAGGTACTCTTAATAAGACTATTAAGGACAGCTATTTCCGTTCGGCTTGTGTAAAGCCGGCAACAGTTTTCCCAAAATTATTGATGCTCGCGCAAAACCATTTGGCAAAAATAGAAAATCCGCTTTTTTTAAACAAGCTGATTACCGAAATATCTTCGAAAATAAATGGTGAATTTCCACAAACTCTTTCCCTTGACGAGCAAGGAAAATTTATAATCGGATATTATCATCAGACTAATTCTCTTTACACAAAAAGAGAAAAGTAAAATCAAAAGTTAAATAAATAAAAACATATTTTTATTAGGAGGATTAATTATGGAAGCTATTAAAAACAGGTATGAATTTGTTATATTTTTCGATGTGGAAAACGGAAACCCAAACGGCGATCCTGACGCCGGCAATATGCCAAGAACAGACCCTGAAACAGCATTAGGGCTTGTAAGCGACGTTTGCATTAAGCGCAAAATCAGAAACTATGTTGAAGTCGTCAAGGAAGGCTCTGAAGGGTACAACATTCTTATAAAAGCCGATAAGGCGTTAAACACAAAATTTACGGAGGCTTATGACGCGGAAGGCTTAGAAAAAGGGAAAAAAGGCGCAAATCCTAACGATGTAGAAACAGCAAGAAATTATATTTGCAAAAATTATTTTGATGTGAGAGCCTTTGGTGCAGTAATGAGTACGGGTGATAATCCATGTGGTATAGTAAGAGGACCAGTACAAATTAATTTTGCACGAAGCATTGATCCAGTTTTCACTCAAGATATCACAATTACTCGTCAAGCAAAAACCACAGAAGAAAGACAGGGAGCTGGCACAACTGAAATGGGTAAAAAGTCACTCATTCCCTATGCTGTGTATCGTGCTGAGGGGTATATTTCTTCAATGCTCGCACAAAAGATTACCGGTTTTAACGATGGGGATTTAGAGCTTTTATGGGAAGCGATAATTAATATGTTCGAGCATGACAGAAGCGCCGCTAGAGGTAAAATGTGCGTGAGAAAGCTATATATTTTCAAGCACGAAAGCGAGCTTGGAAATGCACCTGCACAAGTTCTTTTTGATAAAATTGATATTATAAAAAAAGAAGGTGTGATAGCCCCAAGAAAATTTTCAGATTATAAAATCACAGTTGACGAAAATATGCCTGCTGGGGTTGAGCTTATTAAAAAGCTATGATTGATGAGCAAACTATTAATATAAGGGCAATACAGCATTATATGTATTGCCCAAGGCGTTTTGCATTGCTTGAAATAAATAATGACTGGGCTGAAAATGCTTTTGTTGTAAAGGCAAACTTACTTCATGAAAGAGTACATAGTGGAGAGCATGATTTTAAATCCAAAGAAAAAACTGCAAAAAGCAGTATCGCAGTTTATAACGATGATTATAATATTTTTGGAATAACAGATTGTATAGAGTTTATTCCTAATAAAAATGGGATTTTTATAGATGGAATGGAAGGTGCTTTCAAAGTAAGAATCGTTGAATATAAGCCTAAAGCACCAAAGGATCAAAAGTATCATGAAAGTGATAGCATACAGCTTTTTGCACAAAAGCTTTGTGCTGATTATATTTGGAAAACTGATAGCGAGGCTTTTATTTATTATGCAGATATAAAAAGACGAGTAAAAATACCTTTTGATGATAAAGAAATTTCTGACTATTATGATAATATGATAAAAGATTTTTTAAATGAAATGAGAAATATTTTAGTAACAAACTCTATTCCACCGAGAAGAAAAAGTCAAAAATGCTCAGGCTGTTCACTTCATGATTATTGCTTCTCAAAAGTAAAAACCTATTCCGTAAAAGAAAAAATAAAAGCTCTTGCAAAAACGGAGGTAGAATGAAAAAGCTATTAAATTCTCTATATATTCTTGATGAAACTGCGTACTTAACACTTGATGGGGAAAACATTGTTTGTAAAAGTGATGAAAATGAAAAATTTCGCCTGCCTCTCTCTAATATTGAAGAGATATTTTGCTTTAGCTATATTGGATGTTCACCTGCTTTAATGGGAAAATGTATCGAAAATGGCATCTCAATAACCTTTATTTCACCTCAAGGTAAATTTCTTTCACGAGTTCAAGGTGAGTCAAAGGGCAATATTTATCTTAGAAAAATTCAATTTGAGAAATTTTCTACTCAGCAGACGCTTTTAATTCAAAACACTGTATGTTCTAAGCTATCAAATACTAGATTTCTAATTAAAAGAACGCTTAGAGATTATCCTGAGCTTGATAATCAAGGAAAACTCTCTAACTGCATAAAATATTTAGAATCAGGCATAGAAAAAGTATATGAAAGCAGCGATTTAAATGTTATAATGGGAATTGAGGGCAACTGTGCCAAGTCATACTTCAATATTTTTAACGATTTAATTTTAAAGCAAAAGGATGACTTTAATATTATTTCAAGAACAAAACGTCCACCACTTGACAAAGTAAATGCAGTTTTATCCTTTTTATACACAATTGCCACAAACTCATGTGCTAGTGCTATTGAAAGCGTTGGACTTGATAGTTATTTAGGTTTTTATCATGCTATGCGTTCCGGCAGATGTAGTCTTGCCTGCGATATGGTAGAGGAGTTTCGCCATATAATAGATAGACTGGTGCTTACAATGATTAATTTAAAGCAGATTAATGCACATGATTTTGAAGTTCAACCAAGCGGTGCGGTATATCTAAATATAGATGGCAAGAAAAAAGTTTTATCCAAGTGGCAAGAAAGAAAAAGAGCAATGATAAATCACCCTTTTTTAGCTCAAAAAATCCCTTTTGGGTTACTTCCATTTGTCCAAAGTCAACTTTTAGCACGACATTTGCGAGGCGAGTTAGAAGAATATCCTTGTTTTTTAAGCTGATAATAGCAGCTTTTATAAAAGCTCTTATTAGGAGGTAACAAAATATGATGACTTTAATAAGCTACGATGTTTCAACAACGGATAAGGAAGGTAAAACAAGATTAAGAAAAATAGCTAAGGAATGTCAAAACTATGGACAAAGAGTTCAAAATTCTGTGTTTGAGGTTTCATTAGATTATGCAAATTTTTTAAAATTAAAAGACAGGCTTTTAAAAATAATGAATAAAGAAAAGGATAGTTTAAGATTTTATTATTTGGGCAAGAACTGGACTAATAGGATCGAGCATTTTGGTGCAAAGCCTGGCTATAATCCAGATGGTGTATTGTTTTTTGGATAAATAATATTTTTTGTGCGAACCTCTAATAATATTCTTTTACCGAAAGCTTCGCACAAAAAACAATATAAAATTGCATATTTTTTACTTTTTTTAAAGTTAAAAAAATACATTGTCCGCCTATGTTGTGGTGGTGAACTTAGAGTTATCTATATCTAGGGTCACGCCCTTCACGGGCGTGTGAGTTGAAATCAACATAATCGGAAAAATTTTCTGGTTTAACACGTCACGCCCTTCACGGGCGTGTGAGTTGAAATTCTACTTAATGATTTTCATAATTTTTAGCGTTAAGTCACGCCCTTCACGGGCGTGTGAGTTGAAATTTATTTTATCCAACGAACAATATCCAAATCGTTGTCACGCCCTTCACGGGCGTGTGAGTTGAAATATTATACACACACTTTAAAAAATTGTCAACCCTGTCACGCCCTTCACGGGCGTGTGAGTTGAAATTGGTATCAAAATATAACGTATTTCTGCCCCTGTGTCACGCCCTTCACGGGCGTGTGAGTTGAAAT
>JAAYSD010000105.1 GCA_012518465.1 Clostridiales bacterium | reverse complement strand
TTTAATTTTTTTGCGAAAGAAATTGTTTGATACGTGCCACCTTTTTTACCATCAAATACAGCGAATATTAATTGTGATTTTTTAACGAGATATTCATTTCTCTTTCGCATACAATCCTTTGTATAGTGCTGATTCATATATAAAACATCATCAGCTTGAATTAGAATATTATTATATCTTTTTTTAAGTTCATAGCTCCAGCTTTTTTCTTGTCCCATACATGGAATAACGGAGCAAAGATTAATATCTGGGAAATCGTTTTTGAATTCAAGCACAACCTCAGCTGCCCATAGGTCGATTCCGAGTGCCATACCAGATCGAAATGTATTATATCCTTTTTCAATAAGGTTTAATATCTCTGATTTTAGCATACTTTTTAGTCTTATGCAATTATTATTTTTTTCGTCAAAGCCAAATGGTAATTTAGATGGTCTATACCCACTAAAAGAACAAGAAATCTCTTTCATGACTACAATTCCTTTCAAAATTACGATAGTAAAAACTATACATCTATGATTATATCATGAAATATATGAAATGTAAATTATAACATAATTAATTTTATGTTAAATTTCATCTAATTCTTTAAGTATTTGCTTAACTATTCTTTTTTATATCTCCTGCATTTAAAACCACCTCAGCATAAATAGAGGCAATTATTTGATAAAGCTCTTTAGGAACAGCTTCACCGGAATTTAGCATAACCAGCAAGGCAGCTACGCTATCATCCCTATAAATCGGTACACCAGCCTCATCTGCTATGTTTACAATGCGCTGTGCAAGCTCACCTAATCCTGATGCCACTACAACAGGGGCGTAGTGCATATCTGGATTATATTTCAGTGCTACTGCAGCAGTTTTACCATATGTTTTTTTATTCATAATAAATCTCCTATTATATATTTTAACTAAATAATTATATTAAAGTTTGTGCGTTTCTCCAAAATTTTTGGAAATATATCTGTAAGTGTATGAGGAGCTTTCAGTACTGCTGATTCAAAGCTTTTTGGATTGTATCCAAGCTTTTTTATAATTTTAGCGGTTTTTTCTTTTACAATTTCAGCTTTTTCCCCAAAGGCTGAGGGGTATAGCATGGATATATTTATATCCTCTCCAAAGGCGTACATATCAAGCTCAAACCTGCCTATCGCTTCAACATCAAAGGTTAAAAACATATGATAATTTCTTTGCTTTGCCGGTGTGCTATTTGGATTTTTTTCATCATTATCCACCCACAGCTCACCAAATGCTCTAGTGTTTTCAATTTGCAGCGGAAGAATATAATGAGCAAGCGGAGTGAATACTCCCGGGGCATTAAGCAGGCTTTGCAATAGATTTGCAGCATTAAAGCTATCAAGTGATTTTAATATAGGATGATTGATATTTTCTTTTATAAAAACAGTTAAAGAATCAAGGACAGTGTCGAGCGGTTTCCCCACACTGACAGGAGGAAGCTCATTTTTAACAGCCATATTTTCTATGATTTTACTAAAAACTTCGTATACCTCTTGTCTTAATGGTATATCTGGCATTTCACTTAAAAGCGTGTTTAGGTAATCAATTACATCGCTGACTGTTGAAAAACTTGAAAAATCACTTATTAATGTGGGGATAACTTTTCTGCCCTCATTTCCTATGATTAATGATTGTAAGGAATTTTTTATAGCCTCAAGCCCACTTGTCCTTCCACTTTGATATGCTCTTAAATTCTGTTGAAGCATTTCACTTGGGTTTTCTATATTAATAAAATATTCATCATTCGCTAAGCTTTTCGACAAAAAATCCGATACTCTATTTATAGAGTTATTTTCAGTAGCATCTTGATTTTGTGCTTGGTTTATAGTATTATTATTAGGAGAAGGATTTGAAAGAGCGTTATCAGGGTATAATTCCTTAATCAGATGAGTAAAGGCGTTTTTCAATGCTTCGCTCAAGGTGTTTGAGGGAATTAGAGTCAGCAGATAATTAAAGTTTTCTTTAATTAAATATGAATTTGTATTATATCTTGATAGATTATGTACAATCATCGGCAATAGGGTTTGTGTTTTTTCATCGTTTAAAAGGCTTGTACTTACATCTTTTAAAATTGCCAATGTTTGAGTTTTTAGCAGCTCGAAATATTCATTAGCATCGCTTGCACCCCATTGTACTGATAGTTCAGCCAGTTTATTTGAGAGCTGCTCATTTGGCGAAAAGTATTCTGATAAAAACTTTATATTAGCTGATAATGCACCTAAAATCTCATTTTTATTCTGTGCAAAATTAAGGGATTTTAGCAATGCTCCGATCGCATCTTTTACATCTTGGTTTGTAGTTGTTTTAGCTATTTCTCTTAAAATATTATAAAACTCTTTTCCTGAAAACATAGTATTTTGCTTTTCTTGATTTATTATTTCTTCTGTTATATTTTCAGGCGAAAGATAAAGGTGCTTTGCTAATTTATCTAATTTTGCATAAAATTCAGTATGACCGCTTACAAGGGCTTGATTCAATATTTCAGTATTGAGCAAATCCTTAAGCATTTCAACAGCAAGAGTAGGGTCTCTGGCTACCTGAACGGATAAAGGTATAATTTCGTGCTGACCTAAATTCAACTGCGAACGTGCTTGTTTATCAGGGCTAGCTTCTGACGCATCCACCTGCGTAAGCTGTACTATATCAAAGGGTGCTGTGGATGGATCTGTCTGACGTGAACTATAATTATAATTTTTTGATGTAATAGGGTTTGTAATTTGTGGTATATCAGGCATAATATCACTCCTTGAAAATTATAGTTTTAAAAGTATTTGCATGATTATCATTTGTTGTTAATAAATTGTATATATTTATGCTTTTTAATATAATAACATATTATAAAATAATAATAAAGGGGTTTAGGCAAAATATTTGCCGGAAAGGAATAATTTATGGCTAAAATTGAATCTGGAATGGAAGCAATGCTGGATATGTTCATCTTTGAAACAAATACCTTGTTGGAACAGCTTGATGAAATTCTTTTACGGACGGAACAGAGTAATTCCTTTACCGATGAAGATATTAATGAGATTTTTAGGATAATGCACACAGTAAAAGGCTCAGCTGCTATGATGGGCTTTGAAAATCTATCTCATTTAGCTCATAAGGCTGAGGATTTGTTCTTTATTGTGCGTGAAAATCCTAAAATTATAAGTGATATTTCTTCGATATATGACTTGGTCTTTAATGCTTCGGATTTTTTTAAGGCAGAAATAGAGCTGCTTCAAGGTGATGAGGATTATACTCCTACTGATTCCTCTACCTTGATTTCAGAAATTGAAAAAACACTTGCAGTACTTAATTCATCAGATGATACGCAGGAAGCTGTTGTCAATACTTCTGAGAGCAAGTCAAATATTTCTGCTGCACAGGCAGGGCAAATGACAGTCAGAGTATTTTTTGAAGAAGGTACAAGAATGGAAAATCTTCGTGCTTTTCTCCTTGTTAATAAAATTAAAGATGAATGTGAATTTTTAGAGTATTCTCCTTCGGATATTGAAACAAATTCTGAGAGCAGTAAAATTATTGTAGAAAAAGGCTTTTTAATTAAGTTTAAAGCTTTTGTTGATAATAGTGTTATTTTAAAGCTTATAGAGGAAGCATTAAATGTAAGCTCTTATGAAGTTATTGACAATAATAAGGATATAACAAGTGCCGATAATTCAACTGAAAAGCAGGAAAATAAAACGGTAAAATCACAAATTGGCTCTAAGGATAATAAAAAGCCTGCTGTCAAGGAGGCTGTACATACCACAGTTCATACAAAACAAAGTCTTATTAGTGTTAATTTGACAAAGCTTGACCAATTGCATGATATAGTAGGTGAAATAATTACTACTGAATCAATGGTTATTTCCAATCCTGATTTAGCAGGAATGCAGCTTGAGAGCTTTAGTAAAGCGGCAAGGCAATTAAGAAAGCTTACTGATGAGCTTCAGGACACCGTTATGTCTATTAGGATGGTTCCTCTTACAGGCGTTTTTCAAAAGATGAATAGAATTGTCCGTGATATGAAAATTAAATTAAACAAAGATGTTAATTTTGTAATTGAGGGTGAGCAAACAGAGGTTGATAAATCCATTGTAGACAATTTAAACGACCCTTTAATGCACCTTGTGAGAAATTGCATGGACCATGGCATTGAATCAGATCCAGAGCAAAGAGTCAGAGCTGGGAAAGATAGAAAGGGTACGATTACTCTATCTGCTCAAAGCTCATCGGGAGAAATAATAATTGTAGTGGCTGATGATGGTTCTGGAATTGATAAGGATAAGGTTCTTGAAAAGGCTATGGAAAAGGATTTGCTTAAAAAGCCTGTTGAAGAATATACTGATAAAGAAATATACAATATGATATTATTACCGGGCTTTTCTACTAATGATGAGGTAACAGAATTTAGTGGTAGAGGCGTGGGAATGGATGTTGTAAAGCAGAATATAGAAAAGGTTGGAGGCTCTGTTGTTGTTGAATCTCATAAGGGAAAGGGTACAGCCTTTGTAATAAAAATTCCTTTGACCTTAGCTATTATCGATGGCATGGAAATTCAAGTAGGGGAGTCTATTTTCACCGTTCCTATTTCATTTATTAGAGAATCATTTAAAACTGATGAAAGCCAGATTATCCATGATACTCGAAAAGGCGAAATGATTATGATAAGGGGTGTAACATATCCTATACTTAGGCTGCATAAGAAGTTTAATATCACTCCTAATTCCGATAAAATTGAAGATGGAATATTATTGCTGATAGAAACTGAAAATAAGAGTGTTTGTGTTTTTGCGGACAAACTTATCGGCGAACATCAGGTTGTTGTAAAGCCTTTCCCTGAATATTTAAACAGATATAGTATGAAGGAAAAGGGTTTATCCGGCTGTACAATTTTAGGAGATGGCAATATTTCTTTAATAATCGATGCAAATTATTTGTTAAAAGCGTGATGGAGGTTAAAAATGGCTGACACAAAAATAAAAGAGGCTGCACAAAGGCAGCAAATCTCTGAGGTAACAGTAAATAAGGCGACCGAAAAGCTTGATAAAGTGCTTACTTTTTATATAAAGGGGCAGATTTATGGTGTTGAGATTGATTATGTGACGGAAATAATCGGGATACAACCTTTTACAAAAGTTCCGGGAACGCCTAACTTCTTAAAGGGTATAATTAATGTGCGTAGTAAGGCTGTCCCTGTTATTGAGGTTCGTACAAGGTTTGGAAAAGAGGAGATAGCTTATACCGACAGGACTTGTATCATTATTGTTACATACAACGATATGATGATAGGACTTATTGTAGATGGTGTAAAGGGTGTTCATGATGTTTTAAAGGACATTGTATCTCAAACACCTATTTTCGATGAAGTAAATACTTCGAGATACATTAAATATATTATCAGAGAAAATGATGAGGTAAGGCTTATTTTAGATTTGGAAAAGTTTTTAGAAGATTAGTGGGTGGATATGTTAATAAAAATTACAGATGGTGAGTTTGATAGGCTGGTAAAACATATGTATAATAATTATGGAATTACCCTTGCTAAGAAACGTGTGCTGATTGAGGGCAGGCT
>JAAYSD010000104.1 GCA_012518465.1 Clostridiales bacterium | reverse complement strand
GAGTCAAAATGTAAGCGTTCGTCGAAGACGATAAGCAAATGCCTCTGTAGCTCAGTCGGTAGAGCAGAGGACTGAAAATCCTCGTGTCATTGGTTCGATTCCGATCGGAGGCACCAAATTTAGTTGCAGAGGAAGCAAAAAAGCAGCAACTATTCTCTGGCAGCTATGCGGATTTAGCTCATCTGGTAGAGCGCCACCTTGCCAAGGTGGAGGTAGCGAGTTCGAGCCTCGTAATCCGCTCCAAATAAATTCGTCGTGGAAGTATTCACGGCGTTTTTTATGCAAATTTTTCATTATTTTAAAAGTCATAAAAAAATTAATCTTTTAGCTATTGACAAAGACAGTTTAATGTTATATAATATTAAACGTGCTGATTTATGCACAAATTTTTGATGTTCCTGTTAAAGGATTGTTTATAGCAACACTGTAAATTATCTTTTGATTTTTAGGATAGATTCATTTTGAAGAAGGGGGTGCGAACAATGGCTGTTCCAAAGAAACGTGTTTCCCGTGCAAGACGTGATAAGAGGCGTTCTCAGGTTTGGAAACTCTCTGCACCTGCTCTCTCACGTTGTACTCAGTGCGGTGAGCTTAAGGCTCCTCACAGAGTATGCGGCAATTGTGGCTACTATAAGGGCAAGGAAGTTATTGCTAAAGAGGCTTAATTGCTTTTATAGTGTTTTTACTTGCTTTATGATTGCTTGAGAGGCATATACCTTGATAGAAACCAGTTGAAAGCGTGTATCGCAGAAAAAGGGTTTGGCTTTCGCCAAGCCCTTTTTAAGCAAGAGAATATATTTTTAGCTTAAGCTTTAAAAAGAAAAGGAATACTATGAAATACGTTGCTATTGTAGGTAGGCCAAATGTTGGTAAATCTACTTTGTTTAATAAATTAATAGGTCAAAGGTTGTCTATTGTCGATGATACCCCCGGTGTAACTCGTGATAGAATTTACAGTAAGTGTGAGTGGCAAGGAAGAGAATTTATGCTTGTCGATACCGGAGGAATTGAAACACGTGCTGATGATATCATTCTTTCTCAGATGCGTAGTCAGGCTGAGCTTGCTATCGACAAAGCTGATGTAATCATCTTTGTCGGTGATGTTCGCACCGGTGTAACAGCCAATGACTATGATGTAGCTACAATGCTGTTGAAAAGTGGAAAGCCTGTTGTACTTTGTGTAAATAAATGTGATACTCTGGGGAAAACGCTCCCCGATGTATATGAATTTTATAATCTGGGTTTAGGTGACCCTTTTTCAGTATCTTCAGTACATGGCCATGGCACAGGAGATTTACTTGATAAGGTCGTTGAGTTGCTTGGTGATGAGGGGGAAGAGCCATATTCTGATGAATATATAAAAGTGGCGATTATCGGAAAACCTAATGTGGGTAAATCATCTCTTATAAATTATATTCTCGGCGAAAATAGAATGATTGTTTCAAACATAGCTGGTACAACAAGGGATGCGGTTGATTCAGTTATTGAATACAAGAGTGATAAGTATGTTTTAACTGATACTGCCGGAATTAGACGGAAATCTAGAGTAAATGATAATATAGAGAAATACAGTGTATTAAGGGCATATATGGCTGTGGATAGAGCGGATGTGTGCGTAATTATGATAGATGCGAATGAAGGCTTTACTGAGCAGGATAGTAAAGTAGCTGGTTATGCACATGAGCAGGGTAAGGCTTCGGTAATTGCGATTAATAAATGGGATTCAATTGAAAAAGACCATAAAACAATGCAGGAGTTTACTGAAAGCTTGAAAAGAGATTTGGCATTTATGACGTATGCACCTTTTGTTTTTATTTCGGCTAAAACAGGGCAAAGAATTGATAAGCTATTTGAACTGATAAAATATACTAACGAACAAAATAATAGAAGAATTAGTACGGGTACTCTCAATGATTTATTAGCATATGCTACCTCAAGAGTGCAGCCACCGTCTGATAAGGGTAGGAGATTGAAAATTTATTATATGACTCAGGCAGCTACAAAGCCACCAACCTTTGTTGTATTCTGCAACAGCTATGAGCTGTTTCATTATTCATATCAAAGGTATCTTGAAAATCAGATTCGTGAGGCATTTGGGCTTGACGGTACGCCTATAAGACTTAAGATAAGGGAAAGAAATGAAAAGGGTTAGTGGTGAGTTATGATAGTTTTAGCTTTTGCATTGACAATAGTTATTGCATACTTTTTAGGTGGAGTAAATTCAGCAATAATTGTTACAAAAATACGTAGTGGAAATGATATACGTGATGTCGGCAGTGGAAATGCAGGACTCACTAATACCTTAAGGACGCAAGGTAAGCTTTCTGCACTCTATGTCTTAATTGGAGATGTATCCAAGGGTTTGCTTGCTGTTTTTATTGCTAAAATAATTTTTTATATCTTTACCGGACTAAATATAGCCGATGTTAGCAATGGCTTGTATTATGCACATTATGTTGCTGTTACAGCCTGCACTTTAGGACATATTTTCCCACCGCTATATAGCTTTAAAGGAGGGAAGGGCATTTTAGTTACAGCTTCAGCTCTGTTAGTAGCTGAGCCTTTTTCTGCAATAATCCTTATTTTAATTTTTATTGCTTTGGTTTCCTTAACGAAATATGTTTCAGTAGGCTCTTTAGCCGCAGCTTTTTGCTTGCCGATTACTACAACTTTATATAGCTGGGCAAAGGGTGATCAAACACTATATACAAACTTGATTATAACCGTACTTTTAGGTGGATTGGTAATATTTATGCATAGAGGAAATATCAAAAGACTTATAGCAGGAAATGAAAAAAAATTAGGGCAAAAGGAATAGATTATGGCGAAAATTGCGATTTTAGGTTTAGGTTTTGGTACTGCTCTGGCAGTGCATTGGGATAAGTATGGGCATGAAATAGTTGCATGGTCAAAGTTTAAAGATGAAGTAGATACTATTTTAAATGACGGACAGCATAAAAAGCTTTTGCCGGGCGTTATTGTTCCACCGACTATTTCACTTGAAACTGATTTACGCTATATTAAAGATAGTGATTTTGTTGTTTTTGCTATTCCCTCAAAATTCGTCAGGGAAGTAGCACGACTTGCAAAGCCTTATATTAAAGAAGGTGCGGTAATAGTCAATATGGGTAAGGGTTTTGAGGAGAGCAGTAAAAAGAGGCTTTCTCAGGTACTTTCCGAGGAAATTCCAGACCGTGAGATTGTTGTGCTTACCGGTCCTTCTCATGCTGAAGAAATAGGTAGATTTCAGCCTACTACTATTGTAGCATCAAGTGAAAATCCAGAAAGTGCTGTCCTTGTACAAAAGATTTTGCAAACTGATTTTCTTAGAATATATGTAAATGATGATTTAATCGGTTGTGAGTTAGGTGGTGCTTTAAAAAATTCAATAGCTCTATGCTGTGGAATTATTGAAGGAATGGGACTTGGCGATAATACCTTAGCTGCTGTAATGACTAGGGGAATAGCTGAAATTTCAAGGCTTGGTGTCGCTATGGGCGCTAATTGGAAAACATTTGCGGGCCTTACGGGCATTGGAGATTTAATTGTTACTTGCACTTCTACTCATTCTAGAAATCACAGAGCAGGAATTTTGATAGGCAAGGGTATGAAGGCAGATGAGGCTGTTTCAAAGGTAGGTACTGTTGAGGGCTATGGAAATACAAAAACAGCATTGGAATTAGCAAAGGAATATAGTGTTGAAGTTCCTATTATAGAGGAGTTATATAAGGTGTGTTATGAGGGGCTTGACCCGAGAATTTCCGTGCCTAATCTAATGAATAGGCCGAGCAGAAATGAGCGGGAAAAATTCTGGCTGGATGAATAGAGTGGTATAGCCTTATGAATAACAAAATCTTAGTATCAACAGGTGCATATCTTGGTAAAGTGAATAATTTTGACCATTCTCTTATAAAAAAGCTCTCTTCTCGAATTTACTGTGATGGATATGAGCTTATGATTTATAAAATGCTTTATGATGATGAAAGGTCTTATTCTAAAACTATCGTTGAAAGTGGCGTTAATTTCCATACCGTTCATCTAGATAAGCTTTTGGGTGATTATTTAAGCAGAAATAAAGATGGTGATAAGGAATTTGTTTTATCTTGCTTTGAGAAGAACATTTTGCTTGCAAAAAAAATAGGTGTCAATAAAGGTGTCTTGCATTTATGGGGTGGGCTTCCCTCAGATCAAAACATAAGTGTTAATATTGATTTTTTTGATAATCTATACAATTTAGCGAAATCACATAGCTTTTTACTTATGGTAGAAAATATTCCGTGCAATAAAAGCTACAATCCTTTTCAGCATTGGGAAACACTGTATAAAGAATATGGGGATAAAGTAAGGTTTACTTTGGATACTAGATTTATTGAGTTTCATGGGTTATGGGATTATTTTTACAATGCAGATTGGCTATGGCAGAATAATCTGATTGAACATGTGCATATCAGCGATTACAAAGGTAATGTAAATCAGTGGGAGTGCCTTCACAAGGCTTTACCAATTGGGCAGGGACAGATTGATTTTATTAGATTTTTAAAGCATATTGTGAGCAAGGGCTATAAAAATGCCATTACTATTGAGTGTTCGGCACGTGTTGATAATAGAATAGACACAGATTTACTGAATCATTGTATACATTATGTAAGAGAAAGCATTAAATGATTAATTTAATAATATTAGGATAAAAATTAAAGCTTGTCGAGTTTTCGACAAGCTTTTTTATTTATCAAACTTCAAGCTCTGCTGTTAAGTAATAGCTGTCAGCTCTATAATACCCTTGAAAAAATTCTCCCTTTTTATCATCCTTATCATAAGAAATTCTTTCAATGTATATTAATGGTGAACCTTCATCAATATCAAGTATTTTAGCCATTTTTTTATCTGCCAAGATAGCATAGATTTTTTGGCTTGCTCTTTTCCATACAATATTATAGTTGGATTCTAAAAAAAGACGGAGCGAATTTTTCGAAAAATCTTTTCCTACAACATCAGGACATTTTTCGTATAGGAGAAAAGCACTTTCAAGGCAAATAGGCACCTTGTTTAAATGTCTTAGACGATTTACATGGATGAGAGGCTCTTTTTCCATTATACCAAGCTCACTTGCAATATGCTTGTTAGCTGGAATTTTTTCATTTGCAAGCATTTTTGTAGAAAATTCCTGTCCTCGCTTTTCCATTTCGCTGGAAAAATGTACAACCTTATTTATAGTTTGGTCCATTTTAGGCGGCTTTACAATAGTTCCATAGCCTCTTTTTCGAGAAATAAGCCCCTCATTATATAATAAATCCATAGCCTTGCGAACAGTAATACGACTAACCTTATATTTTTGTACTAAATCATTTTCTGTTGGCAGCATATCACCCGGTGCATACTCTCCACTTTTAATTTTTGCACATAATATATCAAATAGCTGATAATATAATTGTGTTCTGCCGCTGAAATCAAGTTTTTCCTGCACAAAAGCACCTCCTGTTTTTAAATGTATCTATGTTATAATATTATAATAAAGTTTAGCTTTTGTCAAGTACAATTTTAAAATAACAACATAAAATCTTAAAATAATGCTTTTGAAGAAAAAAATTACTTAATAAAAATTTGAATTTGACAAAAACTATTAAAAACTATGATTTAACATCAGTGTTATTAATAGTTTTTTCAACACAAAATAAAGCTTTTAGTGAAAATGCACAATAATTTTTATATATTATTGTATCATTTGATTATTGACGTGAGGTTTTGTTTGTGATAATATTATAATGTAATTATGTTATAACATAATTACTAATCAAACGGCTCAATTCAAGGAGGAGTATTAAAATGAAAAGAATATTATCAATTCTTTTAAGTGCAGTTATGCTAATGTCATTTACTGCTTGCCAGAATAATTCTGACAGCTCAGAAGTTTC
>JAAYSD010000103.1 GCA_012518465.1 Clostridiales bacterium | reverse complement strand
TTTAAAACATCTATCTGCATTGAATTCAAATCGTCATAAGCCTGTATGGACATATTAACACCCTCTTAATTACCTAAGATTATTAGAAATACGTATTAGCTCATCGGAGGTTGAAACAACCTTTGCATTCATCTGATAAGCTCTCTGCGTCTGAATAAGATTAACCATTTCTTCTGAAATATCAACATTAGAACGCTCTAAAGCATAATTTAATTTATCCAGCCCATAATCAGCAGCAGCCTCGCCCGAACGCTCCGTCTGCAAATACCTATTATCCCCTGCTGAGTCAAGACCATAAGGGTTATCAAAAGCAAAAACACCTATCCTATCAGAAATATCATAATAATCGATATTAGCCTCATCCTCAAACTGAACATCAATCCTATCCCCATTATAATCAAGTATAAAATCGCCATTAATTGAAGAGGTTAAATACCACTGATTATCTACTAAAGTAATAGCAAAAGAGCCATCTCTTGTATAATTTATATCGCCATTTGAGGATTCAACTGCAAAAAATCCATCATTAGGCAAAGCAAAATCCAAGGGAGATTGAGTCATATAAAAAGATGATTGAGAGTATAATAAATCCGTCTTTGCAACCTTTGTACCATGTCCTGTTTGCCACTCGGGTTCAGTTTGCCTGCTCACAGAATATAACAAATCTGCAAAAGAGGGTCTTGATGCCTTATAACCATTTGTCGAAACATTAGCAATATTATTTGCATAAATATCAAGTGCAGTTGACTGACCTATTAAGCCGCTTCTGCCCGTGTAAAAGGAAATATTCATACCTTACCCCCTATATTTTTGAAAGACTAGCTGAGCTTGCATTTAAAGAATCTATATTTTTTAGGATTGAACTATTCGCCTCATAATGACGCTGAATTTCCATAGTGGAAAGAATTTCTTTATTCAAATCAATATTAGACCTTTCATACGCACCTTGAATAATATCAAATTCTTCATTATCAGGTATTGTTCCATCACCTTGATAAATCAAGAGGTTTTCTCCGTACTTTTCCACCTCAGCATCAGGTGCAATATATGTAAGCAGTAGAGTATCCACAGTTTGCCCGTCGACTATTACATTGCCTTGATTATCAATTGCAAAATCACTTGTACCGACATATATTTCGCCCTCTTCACCAAGTATCCTGCCACTATTACCAAGTGTTAAATACCCTTCATCATCTAATTCCCATTGTCCGTTTCTGCTGAGATAATTATCACCATTATTGCCTCTGATATTGAAATAAACATTTCCATTAATAGCTACATCAAAAGGGCTTGAAGTAAATTCAAAGCTACCTTGCTCTAAATCAGTATGAGTATTATCAACATATGTCTGCTCAAAAGTGCCTGAAAGAGCATTTCTTCTTTGTACTAAAATAAGCTGCTCTTTAAAAGTATTTGTAACCAGCTTATCCGACTTGTACCCAGAAGTATTAGAATTAGAAATATTCTGCGAAGCTGTATTTAAAGCTCGCTGATTTATAATCATGCCATTTGCCGCATGATAAAAGCCTCTGTTCATAAATATTCCTCCAGCTTTGTCTTTAAGGTTAAAATTGCTTTTGAATGAATTTGTGAAATCCTTGATTCAGTCACACTTAAAACTTTTGCTATATCTGAAAATTTTAATCGCTTATAATAATACAATGTGATTACTTGCTTTTCCTTTGGCTTTAATTCACCTATTGCAATCTTTATCACATTTTTAAGCTCCTTTTCAAGTATGGCAAAATCAACGCCCTCACTATCATTTCTACTCGATAATCTATCAATACTATCTTCAAAAATAAGCTCTTCAAAAGAAAGAGTCACTGCATTTGCCGATTGTGCCAATGTCCTTTGAAATTTATCATAATTCATATCTAATTCTACTGCAAGCTCTTCATCTTCGGGTACTCTACCTAATTCATTATACAACTTTGAGAAAGCAATATCAAGCTCTTTAGAAAATTTTCTAACATTTCTAGGTACCCAATCTTGTTTTCTTATAAAATCTATCAGCCCTCCTCTTACCTTTAGAGAAGCGTATGTTTCAAACTTTGCGCCTTTATTTTCATCAAAGGTTTCAATCGCATTAATTAAAGAAATTACCCCTTCATTTATCAAGTCATCATAATCAGCGAATTTTACAGCCATATTTCTAATTGATAAAGCAGCAAATCTAACTATGTCAATATGCTTCATAATTAAATCATTGCGATACTTTTCATCATTGGTCTGCCGATACTTATGTATAAGAGAAAGGCTATCTGAGTGTAAAGAATCAGACAAACCATGCAAATTTTTTGTTTTTTGCATATTACCCCTCCCATTTTATAAAGAAATATTACCGATAGCCTGTATTTGAGTAGCACCGTCAATTTCACTGTAAGAAAGCACAACAATATCAGGTAAAAACTGTTCTGTAAGCTTTTTAAAATATATTCTAACCACAGGTGATGTAAGTATAATTATATTTGGTATAACGTCTTTAACCTTATCTATCTCACCATTAGTTACAGAAATTATTTTTTGTATAGTCTGAGGGTCCATAGACAGATACGAGCCTTGATCCGACTTTTTAACATTACTAACAATCATATCCTCTACATGAGGGTCTATTGTAATTACTCTTAAGGAATTAGCCTCAGCAAATCGTCTGGTAATAGTACGTTTTAACGCTTGTCTTACATATTCTGTTATAATTTCCGTGTCTTTTAAAATATTCGCATGATCGCCCAAGGTTTCTAAAATAGTGTCTAAGTCCCTTATCGGAACGCCTTCCTTTAATAGCATAGCTAATACCTTTTGCAAATAGCCTAAGGTAATAGGGCTTGGTACAAGCTCCTCCACCAAAGAAGGATTTGTTTCTTTTAGCTTGTCCACCATTGTCTTAACATCTTGCCTTGATAAAAGCTCATGTGCATATTTCTTAATAATTTCGGATAAGTGGGTGACCATAACAGAAACTGGATCAATTAGAGTATAGCCTGCTACCTCAGCCATTATCTTTTTATCCTCGGATACCCATTTAGCAGGAATACCAAAGGCTGGCTCTACTGTATCAATACCCTCTACCGGTGTGGAAATATCTCCACTGTCAAGAGCTAAAAAGTGGTCAGCTAATATCTCTCCACGAGCAACCTCTTCACCTTTAACCTTTATGATATACTGATTTGGATTAACCTCAGGGTTATCCCTCATTCTCACCGAGGGAATTACCATACCCATATCAAGTGCAAATTGCTTTCTTAAAATAACTACTCTCTCTATAAAGCTGCCCCCGCTTTTTTCATCAACAAGATGAAGCAAGCTATATCCAAATTCCATCTCAATTGGTTCAACAGCCAATAGATTAAATACATTTTCTATATTTCTGTAATAATCATTGCTTGCATTCTGCTCAAGATCTTCCATATCGCTTTTTTCAGCTCTTTTCCTTTCAGCAAGCTCAAGAGCTATTTGCTCTTTTTTAGTACGATTTAACCTTATACCCATAAACATTACTGCACCACCTATAATAAGCAAAACCAAAGGTGGAAATCCAGGTATAAGAATCAATGAAAGTACAATTACACCAGCAATAATTAAAACTAAAGGCTCGGAAGTGAATTGTGACTTTAAATCATTATTCAAGCTGTCAGTGCTTGCTGCACGAGTTACAATCATACCGGTAGCAACAGAAATAAGCAATGCGGGAATTTGTGATGCTAATCCATCACCTATTGTAGCAATAGAATATGTGCTAAGTACAGTAGAAAAGGTTCCTCCGCCTCTTACCATTCCTATTACAACACCACCAATAAGATTTATAACAGCTGTGATGATAGACATTATTGCATCACCTTTTACAAACTTTGTCGCACCATCCATAGAGCCGTAAAAATCTGCCTCTCTCTGAACCTTAAGGCGTCTTACTCTAGCCTCATCTTCACCAATAATTCCAGAATTAAGGTCGGCATCTATTGCCATTTGCTTACCGGGCATAGCATCAAGGGTGAAACGTGCAGCTACCTCTGCCACACGTTCAGCACCCTTTGTAATAACCAAAAAGTTTACTATAACAAGAATAATGAATATAATAAATCCAACAACGGGATCATCACCCATAACAAATTCGCCAAAGGTGCGTATTACAGCACCTGCATCTCCGGAATTTCTTAAAATAAGTCTAGTTGAGGATACATTTAAAGATAACCTAAAAACCGTAGTTATCAGCAGCACAGTAGGAAAAGCAGAAAACTGCAAGGCTTCCTTTATGTACATAGTCATAAGCAAAATAACTATGGAAAGACCAGTATTTAAAATTATTAAAAAGTCGAGCATAAAATCAGGCAAAGGTATAATCATAGCTAATACTATAAAAACTATTGCTATTGAAAAAGAATTACTGAAAATCTTACGCATAAGTTAATTGCTCCATTTGTCAAATAAAGATTATCCTAAATTTATCCCTCAGGATTAATATAAGGCTGAGGCTCATCACCTTGAGAAACACCGGCTTCTTCCTCAAGCTCTTCAACTGTTTTAAAGAAAATAGCCTTCCTTTTCTTCATATAAAGAATATGCAGTCCCCAAAGAACAAGAGTTACTACAAAAGTCATAATTGCTGAAGGAAGCATAATTTCATAAGTCATACTAAGAAATGAGCTTAAAAAATCTCCAGCTATGCCAGCGTCAGTGCCTAGGGCTTCTACCTGCTGACTAGCAAATTCCTCAGCACTAATTCCGCTTGTAAAAACAATAGCACTAATTAAATCAATTAATGAAGTTAATATTGATAAAGCACCAATAAGAATGAAAGAAAAATATGCTTTATCATTTGCTTTTTTTCCATTTGCCACTGCTACAATTAGTAAAGCCAAATTTACCAATGAAATTAAAAAACTGATTGCTGTAAATACATCGCTAAACATTGCCGATATTGCTGATAATGAGGTAAATAAACCAAGCACACTAAAGACAAGTAAAATAATAACAATTACTCTTGCCCATGCATTAAGCCATTTGCTTGTTTTCCCCTCGAGCGTCTCATAGAGTTCAATCTTTCTGCTTAATAAATCCATAAAAACCTCCAAAAAAATATTAGCAACAGTAAACTATAAATTTACTGGTCTGCCTTTTTCATTATACACCAAAATAAGGATTTCTGCAATAGCATTGTAAACATCCTTTGGTATATAGCTGCCGACTTCCGCTTCTTTATACAGCAATTGTGCTAAAGGCTTATTCTCAGTAACATATACATCATTATCTTCAGCAATTGAAATAATTTTCAGTGCCAAAAAATCCTTTCCTTTAGCTACAATAACAGGTGCCTTATCCTTATTAATATCATATTTTATAGCCACAGCATAATGAGTAGGGTTTTTTATGACAACATCAGCAGTAGGAACGGCACTCATCATCCTTTGCTGTGCCATAAGCTGCTGCTTTTGTTTAATTCTCTGTTTTATTTGAGGATCGCCCTCCAATTTTTTATATTCCTGCTTTATTTCCTCCTTAGACATCCTGATTTTCTTTTCAAAATTCCACCATTGAAAAAGAAAATCTCCGGCAGCCACAAATGCAAATAAAATACAAATTGCCATGACTATATCCATTACAGAGCTGCCTAAATATGCAACACCTTGAATAGGTTCAGCATTAAAAAGTCGTGATATTTCCGGCAGCTTATCAACTATTTTATCATAAACAATATATGATATAATAGAAATAACAATTATACCCTTTAGCACACTTATAATTGTCTGTAAGGAAAAAAGCCTTTTTATTCCTTTTAAAGGATTAAGATTAGAAAATTTAAACTTTATTGACTTAGTGCTAAATAACCCCTTAGTCTGCACAATAGTAGCTATAATTGCTATAAATCCCGTAGCAATCATGATAGGCCCGCACACCACAGCAATCAATACAATTATATCCTTTGCAATCTGAAAAACATATTCGCTGGTTATATCACGATTTTCACCTAAAGCAGAAATATATTTTTCTGTAAAATCCATCAATCTTACAAGCATAAACTTTCCCAAAAGGGATAGCAAGGAAAATGTACCTAAAACAGATATAGCAGTGACAACCTCTCGACTTTGAAGAACCTGCCCTTCCTTACGTACATCTTGACGCTTTCTCGGCGTCGCTTTCTCGGTTTTTTCTTCACCCGCCAAAAAAACACCACACTTTCAATCTCAGGCTACTCCTATTGAGGGCATTAAATTATACAATCCTGAAAGCATTATATCCATTATATAGTTTATAAAATCAGACATTGGAGAAGCCAAAACCACCATTAAAATCAAGCCTATAATTAATTTCAACTGAATGTTAACAACAAAGACTTGAATAGTAGGAACAGCCTTCATCATTACGCCTATTGCTGTTTCTGCAATCATTTCTGCTACTATAATAGGTAATGCAAACCTAACAGCAAGCTTTAAAACCTCAGTAAAATAGCTAACAATTATATAAGACAAATTAATATTAAGTGCTGAAAATCCAATCGGCAAGGCCTCATAGGAAATTGCAAACAAATTAATATATGAATAATGTCCGCCTACAATAAAAAAATACAGCAAAAACCAATAATAATGGAAGGATGCAAATATAGGCATATTAATACCCGATGAAGGGTCAAGTATCTTTGCCATACCAAGCCCCACCTGCATATCCATTAATTCGCCTGCATAGAAAAATACGGTGAGCATCATATTTACAAAAAAGCCAAGAACAAGACCAATAGCCATTTCCTTAAAAATATCTATTGCAAAACCAAATAAATCACCGGAGTTAAAGACGTAATCCTGCTCTAAAAAACTAGTAAATACCACAGCAAAAGCAAAGGAAGCACCCGCCCTTACCTTTAAAGGCACATTATTTCTGCCTAAAATAGGGTTAAAGGTAAATATTCCCGATACTCTAGCAAGCACCATTACAAAAACTATGAAATTATTAACAATTATATCCCAAATGCTTTCAACCTCAGGCATATTATATTTCCTATAATCCTGTTTCAGCTATAACTGAAAAGATGTATTTCATAAAATCAGCTGTTTCCTCAAGCATCCACGGACCTAGAAAAAACAGACCTAAAGCAATTGCAATAGCCTTTGGTGCGAATGAAAGGGTTTGCTCATGCACCTGTGTAGCTGCTTGAATAATAGCTATAATTAAACCTACAACAGTAGCAATCAACAAAATAGGTATAGCAAGATTAAATGCAAGCATTAAAGCCTGCTGAAATATCTCCATTATCTTTTCTTCGGTCATAAAATCACAGCTTTCCAATCTTTTATTAAGCTAATTATAAGAATTTACTAAAGCACCTATAAGTAGCTGCCATCCATCAACTAAAACAAACATAAGTATCTTAAAAGGCAAGGAAATCATAGCCGGCGGCAACATCATCATGCCCATAGACATCAATGTACTTGCAACAACCAAATCAATTACTAAAAACGGAATAAATAGCAGCAGCCCCATTTGAAAAGCCCTTTTAAGCTCGCTGATAATAAAAGAGGGAATTACAATAGTCATGCTTAAATCTTCTTTAACTTCTTCAATACTATATCCTTCCTCAGGTACATCGGTTTTGCTAAGACCTATAAAAAATTCCAAGTCCTCATTATCTGTTTGCTTTAGCATAAAGGTTTTTAGAGGAACAGCTGCTCTTTGTACAGTTTGCTCAAGGGTGATTTCCTCATTTTTATATGGTTTGTATGCTACTTCATTTATCTCAGTAAATACAGGTGACATTATAAAAATAGTCAAAAACAATGAAAGTCCCATAATCACTTGATTTGGAGGAGTTGTATTTGTAGCCATTGCATTTCTCATAAAGCTAAACACAATTACAATCCTTGTAAAACAAGTAAGCATAATCAAAAAAGATGGTGCAAGCGACAGCACTGTCAATAGCAAAACCACTTCAAGAGGCTCTGACGCATCTACGCCAATAATATCCCTTAAAAGTGAATCTTCATCTTGAGTCTGCGATGTAGAGGTAACAGTTTCTTCTCCACTATTTACAGCTTGCGCATAGGAATGAATTGTAAATGCCATAACACTAAGAAAGATAGTAAGAAATAATGATATAGCAAATTTAATGATAAGCTTTTTTGAGATTTTATTATTATTAATAGCTGATTTTATCATCGTCACTAACCTCTTTTGCTGTATCATCAGTTTTGCTACTTTTTTTAGCTGAAATAATTCTCTTCATATTGCTTAAAAAAGTATTGTCAAAAGCCTTATTGC
>JAAYSD010000013.1 GCA_012518465.1 Clostridiales bacterium | reverse complement strand
TGATGGGCAATTATATCATGAAACAAAGTTTCATGATATAATAATCGTAACCGATTATTATAAACCTATGCCCAACGGCTCGTCGCCGACCATGTCACCGACAACCGCCTTTTGATGGGCAATTATAACGAAATACGATTAGAAATGCTTTAAAAATTAAGATTATGTTATTTTTTAAATTTTATCAAGCATTTTATAAGGAATAAATACTAATTATAGCTAAAGGATTATTGTGGAATTTATATGATATTATTAAATATAGAAAACCTTTCTCTTTATTTTGGTGAGCGTGAGATATTCTCAAATGTTAATTTTAAGGTTGATCAAAATGATAAGATTGGCGTTGTCGGGGCTAATGGTTGTGGAAAGACCTCATTATTCAAGCAGTTAATAGGTGAAATCCCCCTTGACAGCGGCAGTGTAATTAAATCAGCGTTTGCAAAGCTAGGTTATATGCAGCAGCATATTATCAGGGAGTCTGATATTACGGTTTATGATGAGGCAGTGAGTATATTTAGCGATTTAATAAAGCTTGAAAATGATATAGAATCTGTTAATACTATAATTGATAGTGGAAATCACAGTGAGGAAATAATTGAAAAGCAATTGCAACTGACTCATAAGTTTCAAGATATGGGTGGCTTGACTTATAAATCACGCACTATCTCAACGCTTAAAGGAATTGGCTTTTCAGATGAAGAAATCTCACTTTCTGTATCAGTGCTTAGTGGTGGACAAAAGTCAAAGCTTCAGTTAGCTAAGCTTTTACTTAGCGATGCAGATATTTTGCTATTAGATGAGCCGACAAATCACCTTGATATTGAGGCTGTTGAATGGCTTGAGAAATTTTTGATGGAATATAAAGGTGCTGTGCTTGTTATTTCTCATGATAGATATTTTTTAGATAAAATTACTGGCAAAACCTTTGAAATAGAAAATTGTTCTTTAATTCAATATAACGGTAATTACTCACAGTATTTAAAGCTTAAAGAAGAAAATGCTTTAAGCTTGCAGAAAAAATATGATGAAGATATAAAAGAAGTCGCCAGACTGGAAGAAATGATAAAGCGTTTTCGCAGCTTTAATCGTGAAAAAAGCATTAAGCAGGCTGAAAATAAGGAAAAGCAGCTTGAACGATTAAAGGCTGAGCTAGTGCAGCCCCCTAAAAAACAAAAAAAGCTTAATTTTACTTTCAAAGCGAATTGTCGCAGTGGAAATGACGTGCTTCTTGCAGAAAATCTCAGCTTAAGCTTTGATAAAAAGGTTTTGTTTAGAGGTGTGGATATTGATATTAAAAGGGGAGAACGTGTTTTTTTGCTTGGTGCAAATGGATGTGGTAAAACCTCTTTGTTTAAGCTTTTAAGAGGCGAATATATTACGAAAGGTTCAAAAATTACCTTTGGCACAAGAGTTGATGTCGGCTATTACGACCAAGGACAGGAGAGATTGACACAGGAAAATACAGTGTTAGATGAAGTGTGGAATGAATTTCCACGACTTACGGAAACGCAAATAAGGAATTCTTTGGCTGTGTTTTTGTTTTTAGGTGATGATGTATATAAGAAAATAGGCAGCTTAAGTGGTGGGGAAAAGGCTAGAGTTGCACTGCTAAAAATAATGCTTAAGGGCAGCAATTTTCTCCTGCTTGACGAACCTACAAATCACCTTGATATTTCCTCTAGAGAAGCATTGGAGGAGGCTTTGCTCAGCTATGATGGAACGTTATTTATAATATCGCATGATAGATATTTAATAAATAAGCTGGCTGATAAAATCTATTATTTAAATGAAAATGGCGTACAAACGATTTCAGGAAATTATAACGACTATATTGAAACGATTACATTTTTAGATAATGAAAAATCTACTTTAAAGGTTGAAAAGAGTAGTGAGAATGCTAATTTGTATAAGCTTAGAAAAGAAAGGCAAAGTGAGATAAGAAAGCTTAAAACTTTAATTTCAAAATTGGAAAAAGATATAGATGAAACTGAAAAAATCATTTCTGAAAATAATGACTTGCTTTCAAATGAAAAAATCACCAGTGACTATGAAAAAGTATTGAGTATTTCGGCTGTAATTGATAGTGAGCAGAATAAATTAAAATCATTTATTGATGAGTGGGAAGATGCTTCAATAAAGCTAGAGGAATTTTTAGAAAACCCATTATGACGGAGGAAAATATGACTTGTAAGAGGATTCTAATTGTAGAAGATGATAATGATATTAATAATATGCTGAGAGATTTGCTGATGCTAGAGGACTATGAGGTTAGCTGTGCTTTTTCTGGAACAGAAGCATTACTGCTTTATAGGACAAATAATTTTGATTTAATTTTGCTTGATTTAATGCTCCCCGGTATAGACGGAGAAGGTGTTTTAAAAGAAATTAGAAAAAATAGTAAGGTGCCTATTATCGTTATTTCAGCTAAAGATGATAAGGAAAGTAAAATTGGTCTTTTAAAAAATGGTGCTGATGATTATGTAACAAAGCCTTTTGATACTGATGAGCTATTAGCGAGGATGGAGGCGGTGTTTAGGCGAAATAAGGGTGATGATAAAAGCAAAAACAGTATTTTGGCGTATAAAAATATTGAAATAGATAAAAATCTCATGCTAGTAAAATGCAGTGGAAATCCTGTGCCTTTAACAAGGATAGAATATAATATTCTTGTGCTTTTAATGGAGAATCCTAAGAAAATCTTTACTAAAAATAATATTTTTGAGTCTGTATGGAATGAGCCTTTCGTAGGTGAAGATAATGCAATAAATGTTCATATCAGTAATATTAGAAACAAGCTATCTAAAGTGGGAGGTATGGATAAATATATCCAGACCGTTTGGGGAGTAGGCTTTAAAATGGAATGACAGTGTTTTATAATCAGTTGCAAGCTAGTATCATATCTCTGCTAAACTGTGTTTCCTCAACATTTAAGGTATATGGATGTATCGATATTATAAATTTTCTTTGCTTTAATGCCTTGCAGTACATTATACCTGCTGAATTTCTCTGAACATTATCCATTATAGCAATCATATATTGCGAATAATGTGATACCCAGTCAAAAGCATTAATATAGCAATCACTTGTAAAATGCTCCTGTAATATGATGTTTTTATCGGATTTTTCAAGTATATTATAATATCTTTCTCTTTGGTGAATGCTCCATTTGCTTGCTTGTTCTTCAAATGGTATGGCACATACCAATCGAACCTCATTGTCATATTCTTCTTTTAGCTGTAATACAAGCTCAGCTGCTACTGTTTCAATACCTTGCGTTAAAGAGGTGATGAAATTTTTTACACCGGACTCTATTAAAGTGAATATTTGGTGCTTTAATTCCAGCTTGAGCTTTAAAAAATCTTCATGCTCTTCATCATACCCCCATTTCAAAGTGCTTGGTTTTTGTGTAATAAAACCACAGTACAAATTTCTTTTCATTTTTACCGTCCTTTCAAAATAATTATGTCTTTGCAATTAAATTTTTTGACTTAGCCACAGTAAGTTATTCAAAATTCTGCAAATTATGGCTTTTAATTTATTGCATGATTATTTTACCACGTGTTTTTTTGAAAATCAATACTAATTTTCAAATTTCACCAATTTTTCATATGACGGATGTAGTATTTCATCAATATTTAGCAAAAGCTTAATATAAATTAAGACTTTTGTTATAATAAATAAAAAAATGTTGTTTAGGAGGAAATATGGAAGATTTAAGTCGCAATAACGATTTTGACGCGGAAATCACTGTTCCAGAAATTGATAATGTTAAGCAGAAAAAAACTGATATAAAGAGGCTGTCCCTAAAGCTGGGGTTAAGTATCATAATTATGTTTGCTATGCGAATTGCCGCCTCTTTTTTCATATCCTTGTTTTTAAATAATTCTGATGCTGATATGTCACTTGAGATGAAGTATTTTGTTCAGGCTTTAATATCATTAATCTTTGTATATATTATACCTATTATCAGCACTGTGTTGTTGCTTAAAAAGGAAAGAACCAATGATGAGATAAAGCTTTTTAGTGGTACTCAGTACTTCGGCAGGGCTATGTCAACTCTGCCTACTATCTATGGAATACCTTTTATCTTGAATATTATTATGATGGTCATCATAAACTTAATAGGCAAAAGTGATATGATGGATTCCTTCAATACAGTCAATGATTTGTCGCCAAATAGCTTTGGTGCAGCTTTGATTTTGTTTGTTGAGCTTACTGTAATAGCACCGATATTTGAAGAAATATGGTTTAGAGGTATTATTTTTAGAAAGCTTTATCCATATGGCTCAGGATTTGGAATAATTATATCGGGAATTATATTTGGGCTTGCACATGGAAATTTTCAGCAGTTTTTTTATACAACAGCTCTAGGAATTTGCCTTGCATACATAACTTATGCTACAAAGTCAATTGTAGCGCCCATTGTGATTCATGCTTTTTTTAATGCAATAGCCGGCGGATTAATATTGTTTGCGTCAAGTGATACTGTGGGTGACTATTTAATGAATGAATTTTCTAGCAAGCCTGAAAAACCGCTTGAAATCATATTTATTTTCTATGCAATTTCTATAATTATTTTTGCTATTATTGGTGCTGCCACATTTTTTGCAAAGCTTTCTAAGGCTAAAAGGTACCGCACACCTTCGATTTTTCCTGAAATATCTTTAGGTAGGAAAATAGGCATATTCTTTTCTAGAGTTACTGTTATTTTAGGTATTATACTTGCTTTAGATATTTTTACTTATAATTTTATACTGAAAGGTATATCCAAGTTAATTGGATAAAGAGGTAGGATAATGACTGATGTAGATAAGTTTGAGGCTAGGGAAGTCATAGCCAAGCATTGGCTGAGTATGTCGCTTATGTTTATTTTGCCATATGCAGGGATTTATGCTTTTCAAATGATTTTTTATCCTTTGATAGGTATAATATTCCCTGAAGAAGAGGCATTAAAATTTTTTTTAAATTCTTATGGTATTTTTATAGACCTTTTTATCCAGAATCTTGTAGCGACAATAATACCTCTTTTGATTTTATCGAAAATATATAAAAAAGAGCTTTCTATTAAATATGAAAAAAAGTATGAGGGTAAATTTTATCACTGGATATTATTTTATCCCTTAATGACTGTTGTTAGTTCATCGGTGGGAGCTTTGTTTGAGCAGATATTTGCTATTCTTAATAAATATTTTGGGATAGAACAGCCCGTAGATACAATCGCTGACAGTGTGCCTGCACAAACAGGAGAGATTATAGCTTTTTTTATATCAATAGTCATCATAGCCCCGATATTGGAGGAGCTGTTATTTAGAGGGTTGATTTTAAAGGCGTTTCGAGGTATGGGTGACTTATTTGCTGCTGTAATGAGTGGAGTTATGTTCGGATTATATCATGGGAATTTTTATCAAGCACCATATACAACAACAATGGGAATATTACTGGGTGTACTTACTTTAAGGGCGAATTCAATAAAGCCTGCAATATTCATTCATATGCTTAATAATTTTATTAGTACAATTTCATCATATTCTGATAAGATGGCTGAGGGGGGAAGTGTAATAGGGCAAGCTTTTCATCAAATGTCAAAATATACAGAGCCTTTTATGTTGATAGTATATCTGTTATCGATAGTTTCTATATTTATTTTGTTTAAGGATAAGCAATTTTCTTTAGAAAAAAGTGAGGTAGGCGGCAAGCTTATTTTTAAAAACGCTCAGTTTATTATATTTGTTATTGCTTGTATTATTGTTTTTAATATATAAAAAAAAGAGGGGTTATCCCTCTTTTCCTCTTATAAGTGGTGAAAGCCGCTTGTAGGTCAGCATTACAATAAATGCACAAATCAATCCTTTTATAAGCGTAAATGGCATATGTACAATTAATATAGCGTCCATTAAAGAATTTACAAAGGGGAAAATTTTGGTGTACATTGCTACTATTTTATCCATTGTCATGCCTTTACCGGAGAACATTGCAAGAAAAGCAGGAAATACGATAAAATAGTTAGTAAATACTGATACAACTGCCATTACACCGGCACCACTGAATATACCAACCATTACGGATTTTTTGGTTTTTTTGCGGGAATATATTAGCCCCGCTGTAAATACGAAAGAACATCCTATTAAAAAATTACTTAATTCTCCTACTCCCATTGTTTTACTTAAAGTCAGATTTACAAGGTTCTTTATTAGTACAACAAATACCCCGGGAACAGGTCCATACATGAATGAAGTGAATAGTGCCGGTACTTCAGAAAAGTCCATGCTTACATTAGGTAAGCCAACGGGAAAGCTTAGCATCATTAGAACGGAGCTAAGGGCAGACATAATACCGATTACTGCTATTTTTCTTACATTGAGTTTTTTTGCTGCTGTGTTTGACATAAATTTCTTCCTTCCAAATATATTTTTCGGAAAGATGAAAGGATACAAAAAGCCCCTGCAAAAAAGCAGGGGCGTAAATGCAAATATCACGTAATATAGATGCTTGGTATTTACATTCTGATTCTTTCATCCGGACTTTAACCGTTGGTACTGGAATCTCACCAGTTCAGCCTTAGCGATGCTAAAGGTCGTGGACTATACCACCAGTGGAGAATTTCACTCCGCCCCGAAACAGATTTATAATTATATTATACTATAAATTTTATAAATGTCAAGTATTTTCTTCAACTGGCTTTGCGTGTTTGTCAATTATTTTTTCTATAAAGCCAATACGTGGGTAGTTTTCACCTAAAGATATTAAGCCGAATACAAAGAACAAGATTCTTTTTGCGTATGCAGTGATATTATAAAGCATTGCAAAAATTTTGCTAAAGCTACTTAAGTTAAGGGTTTTAGCAACAAAAGTGCCTATAATATCATTTGTGATAAGGCTGATAGTATCGGGTAAAATGTTTATAAGGAATAATAGTATTGAGAAAGAGAAAGCAATAACAATAGCAGTGATAGAAGCACGTCTTAGCGGTGCTGCACTTTCTGTGAGTAAAACAAATCCAAGAATTAATAATGCCGCAACATATCCCTCAAATAAAAGTGAGAAATAAATGCCTGCTACTAGCATAGCAGAAGAAATTTTGATTTTGCTGTTCATGATTACCTCCTAAATATATGTAATTTTATTGTTACTGAATGTTTATATTCCTATAAAGACAATATCTATATTTTATGTCGTTATAGGATTTTAAATCGGATTCTTCAATTTTCTCCCAATCTTTATCAAGCTTATTCATAAAAGTATCTGCATAGAAATTTTTATAAATATGAGTGATATAAGCATATTTGCAATAAGGCATTAGCTGATTATATATCTGTGCCCCGCCAATAACAAATACATCATCATTATCTTTATAATCACTAATAAATTTATTCATATCATTATACACAACAACGCTCTTATCAAAGCTTTCTTTATCTTCTGTTTTTGTTATAACAATATTGTTTCTCTTTGGCAGAGGCTTTATATGTAAGCTGTCATAGGTTTTTCTACCCATTACAACAGTTTTTAAAGAGGTTGTTTGTCTAAATCTTTTCATATCCTCAGGGATGGATATAAGTAAATCATTGTTCTTACCAATGCCAAAATTTTCATCGACCGCTACAATTAAATTCATATATCACCTTTTACCCCTTTAAATAGCAACGGGAATCCTTACTTTAAATTCGTGATACTTATAATCTTCGACAATAAAATGCTCGGGTGTAAATTTATAAAAATCATCTTCAGGCTTTAAATATACCTTTGGTGCGTCATATGGTTCTCTTGAGATAATTTCTTTTATATAATCTACATGTCTGTCATATATATGTGCATCAGCGATTACATGAACAAGCTCTCCGGCCTTATAGCCACTAACCTGTGCTAACATCATTAAAAGCACACTGTATTGACAAACATTCCAGTTATTAGCTACAAGCATATCCTGTGAACGTTGATTTAACAAGCCATTTAGCTTATTACCCGATACATTAAGAGTAAAGGAATATGCGCATGGTGCTAATGCCATCTCATGCAAGTCATGATGATTGTAAAGATTTGTCATTATTCTGCGGCTTTGCGGATTGTGCTTTAAATCCCACAAAAGTCTATCAACTTGGTCAAATTCACCTTCGGGATATTTATGCTTTACGCTCAGCTGATAGCCATATGCTTTTCCGATTGTTCCATTTTCATCTGCCCATGCGTTCCATATTTTACTGTTTAAATCGGAAATTCTATTTGATTTCTTTTGATAAATCCATAGGATTTCATCAATAGCATTTTTATAATTAATTTTACGTAAAGTCATCAAAGGAAATTCCTCTGATAAGTTATATCTATTCACGACAGCGAATTTTTTTATAGTATAGGCTGGTGTTCCATCTTCCCACCTAGGGCGAACCTCTTGTCCTTTGTCGGAAATGCCATTTTCTAAAATGTCCTTGCAATTTTGTATAAAATATTTATCAGCTAAACTCATCTAACCCTCTTTTCTTAATTAAAGAATTATTGTCTTGTTAAATTCTATCTCATCCCAATCCTTATGCTCAAAAACATCTAACAGCTCTTTGCTGCAAAGGCTGTATATTTTAATTCCATGCTCCTTGGCATATGAATCAACGGTTTTGAGAATAGCTTGTGCCTGCTCGGGAAAGGCATATATACTGAAATCTTCACCTAAATGTGCCTCTTCAAGCTCATTGATATATGCTGAATATAATTCATCAAACCCGCAAATATAAATTTCATTAAACCCCATGAAAATACTCATTTGCAGCATATAATAAAGGTCGTCAATCTTTTTCAATGTATAGTTTTGTCTTACGACATCAAAGCTTGGTAAATCCTCTATAAGATTGTCCGTAAAAACATCTAGATAAACCGGCTGCTTTGCAAATTTCTCCTCAAAAACGTTGACATCACTGGTTATAAAACATTCTAACCCCTCTATATGCTTGCCGTTTCCGAGATAGTGGTTTTGCTCTGACAAAAGATAGTACATAGGTCTTTGAGGCGTTTTGGGGAAAATGTCATAAATTTCATTGTATGAAATAGTTCTTTCATTCATAATTTTATTATACTGGTCAAGCTTGATTCCCCTATATCCTACTAGAAAAACTCTTTTGTCCTTGTGCTTGTCCTTATAAGTCAATAGCTTTTCGTGAGTTTTTTTAGCCATAGAAATTGATTTTGATTTTCTTGCATTTAATTGAAAATCATAAACAAGCTTGTAAAACGCATTACACATTGAATATAATGCGAAAGGCTTGTTAAGCATACAAAAATCATCTTCACTAAATCCGATATTTTTTAAGCTTTGTGCATTTTTAGAGGCATCGGAAAGCAAGCCCCATCTATTAGCTAATTCCTTTTCAAAATCAGTGTATGGTGTGGTTATTAACACATAAATGCTTTTATTCATACCTTTTATGTCGGAGATAAATTTGATTTCACTGTTCTTTTTAGAAACCCTTTGGTCTATTGTGACAAAAAAAGCAATGTCGGGGACTTTTACATTTTTGTTTTTTAAGGAGGAAATAGCATCTAATAGCAGCTTATTATCCTCCTCGTTTCCAAGTATGGCTAATTTTCGTTGACCAATAATTTCGATATTGTGGATTATATGCTTTTTAAAGTTAGAAATCTTAAAGAATTTCACCATACCTTTTTTTGAAAACTGTTGAAAGTCCATAATACCCCACCTTTCTGATGGACATTATTTTTCAGCCAAAATAAACATATCATAAATGACTTGAATGGCTTTTTCAAAGTCATCTTCCTCTACACCTACAATTATATTAAGCTCACTCGAGCCTTGATCTATCATGCGGATATTGATATTAGCATGGGAAAGAGCGGCAAAAATCCTTGTCGCTGTGCCTCTTGTAGAACGCAT
>JAAYSD010000102.1 GCA_012518465.1 Clostridiales bacterium | reverse complement strand
TTGTATATACAAAGGTTTTTCCAATATCTGCTTGAGTAAATGTAATTTCATCAAACTCAAAGCTGCCATCTTCACCATTCTTAACCTCGGAAACTACATTTCCCTCGGAATCCTTTAATACAAAGGTGAATTGTCCGTCCTCAAGTTCTCTGCCATCAAGCTTTTTATTGCCTTTAAACTTAATTGAAGCATCCGCTCTATAAGTATTGACAAAGCTTAGTGAATCTTCATCAATAGCAACTTTTCCATCATCAGTAATAACATTAGCAACAACTGATAAAGTTCCGTCGCCATTGTCAGCTACTACCACTTCAATTTCATACGTCGTTTCATCATAGGTATATCCGGAAAGCTTATCCACATCACTCGGAATTACTTCGGAAATAACGTAATTATATGTGCCGATATCCTCAAAAGTATATTCGATTTCAGTGAAATTAATCTTGCCATCAGCATCATTTTTTACAGTTTCAATTATTTCATTATTAGCTTTATTAACTAATGAAAACTCAAATTGTTCTGCCTTAAGCTTATTTGCACCACCGTCTAAAATCTTATCAGCTATAAATGCAATATTCCTAGGCTCAGCATAATAATAGTTTACAAATTCAAGCTTTTCTTCCTCGAAAACTGCCTTAACATCAAGCTCACCATTTCCCTTATCAGTAATTGAAAGCTCACCATTATAAGCTATATCGCTGAACACCACGCCTTTTTTACTAGAATCAGCAA
This sequence comes from Clostridiales bacterium, assembly GCA_012518465.1. Taxonomy (GTDB): domain Bacteria; phylum Bacillota; class Clostridia; order Oscillospirales; family Ruminococcaceae; genus JAAYSD01. Next base: position 32,916 of record JAAYSD010000102.1, on the reverse strand, counting down.
TTTCACTGATTTTTACAGTATACTTATTTGCAAGGTCATGAATATCAAATTCAATCGCATCAAATACAATAATTCCATCTGCATCATTTTTAGCTGTAATTGTCTTTACTAGCTCATCATTTTCATAAAGCTCAAGCTTAAATTCAAACTCTTCAGCTTTAAATTCCCTTTCGGAAATTTTATCAAGTACATCTTTAGTACGTGAATTAAAGAATGACTTACTCGCTGAAATAACAATACTGCCACTTGCATTATATTCATTAGTAAATGCAATTTCGCTAACACCATCAGAAATAATATTTCCGTTTATATCAGCTTTTACAATGCTTTCAGTTACTTCAAGCACACCTTTAACAAAATTATCCACTACATTATAAGTAATATAGTAAACTGAATTATCATACTCATATCCAGGCTTTTCATCATTCTTTTCAGTAATTCTGAATGTAAAGCTGCTGCCTGCTTGTTCCTGAGTAAATCTAATATTAGAGAATTTAAATTCCCCATTAACACTATTAGTTACTTCTTCATTATACTGACTGTCAACTACTTCATATTTTCCGTCAACAAGCTTAACAAGCTCTCTGATGAATGTAAAGTCGCCTGCCTTAAGCTCAGTATTATTAAGAGTTTTCTTACCACTTAGTTCTTTTTCAATATCTTCAAGAACATATTCATTTACAAATTCAATGTCCTCGACTTCGGAGCTATTTTTTGTAATTTTAAAATCTTTTACAAATAACTTGCCTTTATTATCATCATCAACTGTAAAGCTAATTCTATATTCGCTTTCATCGTACTCAAATCCAGCTAATGAATCGGTGCTGTCCTCAAAAACACTTAATTCATATTCACCCTTGCCGCCAAGCTCGTTCAAGTCGATTTCAGTAAACTCAATAGCACTTGAATACTGATTGTTGGCACTGTCCTTGACAAAATCACTTGATTTTCCAGTAGCAATAATTTCATTTCCATAATATACATTGAAGTTAAATTCAGCTTTTTCACCAGTCTTGAAATCATGGCCTTTAACTATCTTATCGCCATCTTCAAGCTGCAAAGTACCCTTAGAAGAATATTTATTTGTGAAAATTATTCCACCATCAGCACCATCGTTCGGTTCACTTCCTTGAATTTCTGAAGTAACTTTAACAGTTAAATCACCACTATTCTTTTCATTTACAACAGAAATTTTAATTTCATAAACTTTCTCATCATAGGCATAGTAATCCTTGTCTTCATCAACAAGCTCTCTCAAGTACAAGTTGTACTCGCCAACATCAATGGGCTCTTCATCTTCAAAATAATGATCATCTGTGAATACTAAATTTCCATTTTCATACTTGACCTTGCCATCACCAAAAACATCATCCTTTTCAACATCATCAGCTAATGTGAAAGCAATATCACTTTCACCCTGTGAATTATATGATGAATTATTTTTACCATTGAAAATGACTTTTCCATCTTTATCTTCAACAACAAAATCAAATACATCATTTGGTGCTTCTAAGCCGCTAACCTTTTTCTTAGCACTTAATTGCCATTGTGCCTTTTTAATTTTAGCATTCTCAATTGTCTTTTCAATCGTTGGCTCATCAGTTATTACAATAGTAATTCCATCTTCATCCGTAATTTTATGTTCAGCAGGAGCTTCTTCCTCAATCAATACATAAGTATTATTACGTTTTAAACCGGTAAACTTTATTTTACCCTCATAATTACTTACTTTGGACTTTACATATTCTAGTACGGCATCATCGCCCTCGCCTGAAGCCACTCTATAAATACTGAATCTAGCATTTGCAAGTCCAACATTTCCTACCTGACTTAATTTATTAACATTCAAAGTAGTCCTGCTAGAGTTAGAGCCAAATGAGTTTGAGTCTATCCAAGCAGTTGCCGAGCTGGTATTGGAATAATCAGCCTCATCACCATCAAAATATACAGAATTGGAAATTTGATTGCCCTCAAGCTCTTCTGGGTCAACATCAACTGTAAACTTAATTACATAGGGCTCATTATTTTCAGGAAGAGTAATAACAAGCTTATTTCTACCCGTATCCTTATCCAAACTGTATTCATAGTCAAAATCTGTTTCTTCGCCGGTAACCCACTTACCATCACTGCCGATTACATTTTTATACAGCTTTAATGTGTCTGTATCAACAGATAACCCCTTAGGAAGAAGGTCTACAATCGTTGTAACAGGTAATTCGACGCCATATTGATTTATTTGTAAGCTATATTCCATTTGAGAGCTAGATTTTTTACTGGTATCAACATTCTTACCTAAGACCTTATTTTCCTTTTCACCTGAGTCTGTTGAACTAGTTTCAAATTCTCTTTCTTTGCCATCAAAATCAAAAACTGAATTTACTTTATTTCCACCGACCTTGAACTTACCATTTTTATTAAACTGTTCAACCTCAGATACATCAGCCTCTACTTCAAAGGTGACAATGTACTTGTCATTTAACTCGGCAAAACTAATCTTCAATTCATTATTCTCTTCATCATAATCTAAAGCATAATCTTCTGAAGAAACTTCCTGCCAATTTGAATTTACAACCTTTATTGAATCCTTTACATAAGTCCACTTCAAATCAATTTGATTGTAACCATCATACCAGTCACCATTAGGATTTTTAGTTGCGTACTGAGTTTTTATATTATCTAAATCATCGGATACAACAAAATTTTCAAGCTCTAACTTGTTGTTATTTATTTCAAGCTTATAGGCGAACCTTGGCTTTGTCTGATCCTCACTTGCTTTCAAGCTGCTTTCATTAAATTTTTGTAGCAGCTTATTATTAGCATCAACCGTAGAAGTTGTGCTATCATCAGCTTTAGGACTATCTCCATCATAGATAGTTACTTCAGCTGTGTTAGTAAATTTATGGGTATTTCCCCATGCGTTTGAGCTTTGTAAATACTCTTTGCTTGTATAATATTCCTTATCAATATTAGTCTTGTATGTAATAGTTGTTTGTTTAGCGATAAAGTTCTCATCATTAAAAGTAATTGTCATTTGTTCATTTTCAAAAGATGCACCTGAAAATTCAAGTTGATAGTTATTAGAATCAATGACAACACCACTCTTCTTTACCACAATAGAATCTTTATCATAAGACAAATACTTTGGCAGCTTATCAACAAAAACAGTCTTTGTATAAGTTTCCTTATTGCTGACTAAAACAGCAGTCCAATCAATATATGCATTTTTCTTGCCATCAGCAGTAAAAGAACCGGATTTTTGCACATCAACATCAGCTACACCAACGCCAATAGTATCGGAATCAATTGTGCCAAATCCTTCACCATCATGCTTTCCTGTAATAGTAGCTTTATTTAAGTAATTAAAATCATTGCTATTTTCAGACTTTGGCTCAACCTCAGTAATAAATTCTACCTTAATTGAATTTTCCCCAATACTTCCAGGGAAATATACTTTTAGCTCCCCGTTTTCATAAACAGCATATGGTTCAGTAGTAGAAGTTTCTCCATCAGCTTTAATTTTATAAGTTTTACTGCCAACAGAAACACTTATTGCTTCATCGCTTGAAAAAATAACATCATTGGAAAACTTATCAGAGATAACAACGTCGGATAGATTTATTTTATCCTTATTACCTGTGATTGTCCACTTGATTTTATTTCCTTCATAATTAGTACCGTTTTTACTAATAATCTGTGGGGTGTAGCTTAACTTTGATTCATCAGATTCAAACTCATATGTAGGTGAATCTTCATCTTTTTGCTCAAGCACAACCTTATTAGTAGCTGTAATTTGCTCATTAGATAAGAAAAGTTCGTCTTTAACTTTTGTTTCAATAGTAAAGGTCTTGCTAGTTTCACCTTGTGGAATCTCATAGTTTAGCTCGCCTGTTGATTCATTATAGGTATAAGAATTAGCAGGTATTTCACTTTTATTTCCGCCACTGCCTCTATACAGCTTGACACTTTCAAATATTTCGGTATCTATTACATCAGTCAATACACCGCCAAAGTAATCCATATCATCAGGACCACTAACAGTAATATTCCATGTTGCAGTGCGTGTTTCAGTATTTACACCACCACTTGATTTAGCTATGCCTGTAGGCTTTTTATCGTCCTCAGTTGGCACTTCTACATCGATAATAATATTGCCGGCATCTCCAGGCATAGGAATTTCGATTTTGTCAGAACCATCTTCCTCAATAAAATTATTGTTAATATCCATATCCAGCTCAATGAAACCGTTAAGGTCGTAGCCCTCACCTTCATCTTCAACTAAATCTGAAAATACGATAACAATATCAGTTCCATCACCATGCTTAACAAATTTCAGCTTAGCAATTTCACTGCCACTACTGGACATAATCGGAAAATCATCAGTATTGCCATTTGCATTCTTTACATCTAAAGAAAGTGGCAAAGTGGAAAGTATGTATTCTGTACCACTTTTGATAAATTCCGTTCTTTCACTAATCTCACCACTTTGAGGGTTTTTAACGAAAAATTGATATTTTAAATTTAAGGAGTTTAAGTTTTTAAAATCCTCTTTGTCAATCACTGGATTGTCTAGATCAAGGGTTTTGGTAGTTCCATCCTTCCCCTTGTATTGAAGCTTAATTTCCTCTTGTTTAACATCTTCAAAATCATCTGGCAAAGTAGTTGTAATATAGTCATCAATACTATCTAAAACTTCAGCGCCAAATGCAACTCCAAAAGAAAACATCGACATGAAAATTACAAATGCTAAAAAAGACGCTTGAATTTTCAAAAATGTTTTTTTGACATTCTGCTTACTATGCATAATTCTCCTCCTATATATCTTTTTATGAATAATAATAACCATTATTGTCTATAATCGTGGATACTTACCCACTCGTCATTATATCATCATAAAATTTCTTTTCAAATGGAACAATTGTTCCATTTTCAGGAGCAAATCTGCTATTTTATCATTAGATAGGGATTTTCAGTATTTGTAAATTTTTAATGAATAAATCATTAAATAGATATACACGAATGTATATGAGATAAAAAAACAGCTATGAAAAACCATAGCTGTTTAAAATATACTGATACCAATACCGTTTTATTAAGCTTAATACAAGCAATCAATTTAACATAATTGAATTATTTACCGACACACCACTAAATGCTGCTATGTGCAACATTCACACCACCTGTAATGGTGTGCATTGTCTATTTTCTTTTTTCAATCATATCCATAATAGAATCAAGCCACTCTCCATCAAAAAGTTCAATCATGCCTGAGTCACAAGCTGCAGTGAGCTTAGAGTCAATAGGAAGCTTAGCAGTATATGAAATACCATGTTTTAAAGCAATTTTATCTACACGACTTTCACCAAATATACTATGCTGCTTTTGACAATCAGGACAAATAATGTAGCTCATATTTTCCACCATTGCCCATATAGGTATATTCATTTTAGACGCCATATTGACAGCTTTTTCAGCTATCATACCAACAAGCTCCTGTGGTGTGGCAACAGCAATAATTCCATCAACCGGTATGGATTGAAAAACAGTAAGTGGCACATCACCTGTTCCCGGTGGCATATCTATAAACATATAGTCAATATCCCCCCAGATTACATCAGTCCAAAACTGCCCTACAACTCCACCTATAATAGGACCACGCCATAAGACTGGATCGGTTTCATTTTGTGTAAGTAAATTTATCGACATTAGAGAAATACCCGTCTTGGTATTCACGGGGTAAATACATTTTTCATCACCCCTAGCTTTTTCCTTTACGCCAAAAAGCCTAGGAATTGACGGCCCTGTTATATCAGCGTCGAGAATAGCTGTTTTATAGCCTTTTCTCTGTGAAAGTACAGCTAACATTGAGGTAATAAGAGATTTTCCCACACCACCTTTACCACTGATTACAGCAATGACTTTTTTAACATTGCTGAATTCATTAGTTGATTTAATCATGGATTCTTGATTTCTATCTCCACATCCGTCAACTCCACAGGAAGAACAGCTTCCACTGCAATCGCTCATAAAAATACTTCCTTTCAAATATATTTTATGATTATGCTTATTACTGATTTAAAATTTACAAAACACTGTAATAAGTCACATTTAAAAGTTATCAAAACTAGATTTAATATACAAAAAGCATATAAAACCAATAATAACGCTTGATTATTATAACATATTTATCTTAAAAAATCAACTCTCATTAATAGTAAAAAACAGCCATAGCAATGACTGTTTTTTATTCGATAATTTACTTAAAGCTATTGTCCATTCCCTCTACTAAAACTTTATTTTTCACACAGAAATTATGATCACTTTGTGTTAAATAAATTATTCCTTCAACAAATCCAATAAGAGCAGGAATATATGTCCAACAAAATACCAAGTATAAAATGCCCATTCCTACTTTACCTAGATAAAACTTATGTATTCCAAATCCACCAAGAAAAATAGCTAAAAGTCCTGCTGCTATTTTGTTTTTAATAGGCCAATTAGGATTGTATCTCATCTGATTTTGAACAGGTGCAGCATATGGATTAACTGGCTGTTGAACAACACTTGGCTGCACTGCCTGTATCTGCTGGGATTGAACATTATTTATAGGCTCACCACAATATCTGCAAGTAGTAATCCCTGATTCAATAGGAGCACCACATTGTGGACAAACGTTTGCACTCATAGACTATACCTCGCTTTTATCATAATTTTCTTTTCTATAAGCATTTTGCCTTATTCCAGACAAAATAATTGGTGCAACAATAAGTAGATAAACAAATAACAATATTAAATGAAATAAAATATACCACATTGCAGCTGCTTCACTAATTTTTACAGCCATATGAACAATTCCAATAATCGTATATAAAGCTGTTACTGTCCACAAATTAGTCATACAAACCATAGTAGTTTTTTTAGCTAAAAAGTAAGATGAAAAAGCAAGTGCTGTGATTATAAACAGATTGATTGATGTAAATACAATAGCTGCCACGCCTGATTCAAACTGAGTGATTTCTATTATTACAGCCATAACAAATATTATTATACCTGCAAAAAATAGAGATAAAATACCACCTATTATGCTGCCTAAGCCGGCAGTAGGGTTGCCACGTTTATACTCTCCCATTACTCTACTTCCTTTCCACAGGAGGAACAAAATCTTGCTCCCGTATTTAATTTAGCACCACAATTAGAACATTTCAGCTCTTTAATTTCCTTGCCACAATTATAACAGAAATTGGCATCAGGAGAATTTTCCATCTTACACTCAGGGCAGATTTTTACCTGAGTAGACTTTTCTATAAAACTGCTGCCGCATTGTGAGCAGAACTTTGCTCCTGCTTTATTTCTAAAATGGCATTTGGAGCAAATAACTGCATCTGATGAAGTATCGGCAAAGGTCTGCTGTGCGTTAGCACCTATTGAAGCACCAATGCCAAGGCCCATACCACCTGCAGCAAAAGCACCTGCCACACCACTTTCATTATTAGCAGCACCTTCATAAACATCGAAGGAGCGTTTAACAGCATAGCGTGAATCGCCCATAATTTCAAATTCCGCCTTGTCGCTTAGGATTTGATTAATTTCTTCAAAATCCTCATCGGGAAAGTTAATTGATTTTATAAAAAAGTTTATTACTTTTAAACCAAACTGCTCAATAGTTGGAGTAATTTTTTCTCTGGATAATTCAGCAATTCTATCAATTTCAGCAGAAATTTCAAGTGCTGATATCTTTTGTTTTATAATTACTTCAGCGATAATTGACTTCATTTTCTGGATAATAAGTCCTTTAAAATAAGATGCTATATTATCTATTCTCACCATTTCACGAGGAGACATAACACCAATAAGTTCCCTTAAAAAAAGAGCATAATCATTAACCTTCATGCCCATTTGCCCAAAGGCACGAACACGTAATTTTATATTATATTTAGGGTCAATGAGCTGAATCGGGTCAGAAGTTCCCCAAGCGACATCAAGCTTAGATGTGATATTTATATAGTATATTTCAGCGGTTAACGGAGTCTTTCCCCCAAAAGGAATATTTAAAAAGCCTTGCAGCAAAGGTAAATTTTCTGCATCAAGAGTGTATGTACCAGCATTAAACAAATCTAAAATTCTACCACTTTTCACAAAAATAGCTGCTTGACCCTCGCCTACAACGAGCTGAGCGCCACGAACAATCGTTTCCGTAGGATGCTTGTAAACTAGCCAATCTCTAGATTTTAATCCGTCAAATTTAATTCGATCAATTACTGCCATTTCATTCCTCCACTTTTATTTTTATATAATTATTATATTATATAAAATTTGTAATGTCAATAGAATTAAAAAAATAGCGAATTTTAATAAAAAAACTTTGTGATTTGTTCACATTTGTCTTGACAAAACGGACAAAATCAGTATATTAGTAATTACTAATATATAAGGAGGTAGTTATGGAACAAACAAAAGATATTCAAGATAATGCCAAATCAATTGCACAGCTGCTAAAAATCTTAGCTAATGAAAATAGATTAAAGATATTATGCCAGCTTATTAAAGGTGAAAAAAATGTAACAGAATTAAGCAATGCCATTCCCACTATAAGTCAATCTGCACTATCACAGCATTTATCAATAATGAAGGCACATAAAATTTTGGATAATCAAAAGCAAGGCTTAACTGTAACATATTATATTAACGATGAAAGAGTTATAAAAATAATGCAAGCAATAAGAGATAATTATTGTGACTGAATATTTATTTAGGAGATTAACTATGAATAAAAAATCAATACTTTCAGGTATATTATCAATGGCAACACTGTTTTCAACAGGATGTGAAGCAAATGAGCAAAGTAACAGCTCATCACATGGGATAAATGGGGCAGTGTACAGAAAAATAGATTCGGATACAGCCTATAAAATGATTAATGAACCGGATGATAAAATCGTTTTAGACGTTCGTACGGAGGAAGAATTTGCCGAAGAGCATATTGAAAATGCAATTTGCATACCGGACTATGAGCTTTCTTCAAGAATAGAACAGGAAATTCCTGATAAAAGCACAAAAATTCTGGTATATTGCAGGAGCGGTGCTAGAAGCTATGGTGCAGCAATGACGCTTGTAAACATGGGTTATAATAATATATACGATTTTGGTGGAATAATAAATTGGAATTATGAAACGATTGTAGGTGAATAAATGATTAAAAAACTTGAAAATAAAAAAAGAGCTTGAATACACAAGCTCTTTTTATTTTTTGATTATACTAATTCAATAATAGCCATTTCAGCAGCATCGCCACGTCTTGGGCCAATTTTTACAATTCTTGTATAACCGCCGTTTCTATCCACATACTTAGGAGAAATTTCATCAAAAACCTTTTTAACAACACTTTCCTTCGTAACATAAGACAGAACTTGACGCTTTGAATGTAAGGAATTATCCTTACCAATAGTAATAATCTTTTCAGCCTGAGAACGTACTTCCTTAGCTCTTGTTACAGTAGTTTCAATCTTACCATTTTCGAGCAAGAAAGTAACCATTGTCCTCAGCATCGCTTTTCTATGGTCACTGGCACGTCCCAGTTTTCTTGATCCTGACATTGTCTACTCCTTCCTTACGGTAAACCGCTAGTTTTCTTCGCTTGGAGCAAGGTCCAATCCCAGAGAAACAAGCTTAGCCTTTACTTCCTCAAAGGATTTCTTGCCTAAATTTCTTACTTTCATCATATCTTCAGGTGATTTATTAGTAAGGTCACCAACAGTATTAATTCCTGCTCGCTTTAAGCAATTAAATGAACGGACGGATAAATCCAATTCCTCAATCGTCATCTCGAGAACCTTATCCTTGCGGTTATCTTCCTTTTCAACCATCAATTCAGGCTGTGTCGAGTCATCGGATAAATCAGCAAACAGCTGCAAACGGTCTATTAAAATCTTCGCCGCATAGGAAACAGCTTCCTTAGCTGAAATTGTACCGTTTGTCCATACCTCAATAATTAGCTTATCAAAGTCTGTACGTTGTCCGACACGAGTGTTTTCAACTGAATAATTAACCTTCAGAACAGGAGAATAAATACTATCAATCGGAATGACACCGATTATCGGCTGGAGATAATTTTTATTAGTTTCAGCTGAAACATATCCCCTGCCACGGTCAATAGTAATATCCATATACAGCTTTGCACCTGGCTCCAGCGTAGCAATATGCATACCTGGGTCAAGAATCTCAACCTCACTGTCAGTTTTAATATCGCCAGCAGTGACTTCACACTCGCCCTCCGCTTCGATATAAACGGTCTTAGGCCCTTCGCCATACATTTTTGCAATTAATCCCTTAATATTAAGAATTAATTCTGTTACATCCTCTTTTACTCCCTGGATTGTAGAAAATTCGTGTTGAACACCTTCAATCCTTACAGAAGTAGCCGCTACTCCAGGTAATGAGGATAGCAAAACACGTCTTAAGCTATTGCCCAATGTGTTTCCATATCCACCCTGAAGCGGTTCAAGAATAAACATTCCATAAGTACCGTCAGGCTTTAGCTTAGAGGTTTCGATTGAAAGCTTTTCGATTTTTTCGAGCATTATTTGACCCTCCTGCATTTTCGTCTTGTTTGACTTTTTACCGTAGAATGAAGTTTAATTTTAAATCAAAATTCGACCCGATTGGATAAACCTCAAAAAGTCTGGCACAAAATGTAGTTTTTATGCAACCTTGAATTAAAAATAACTCCACTCTATAATTATATGCGGTAAAATTATTATTTAGAATACAGCTCTATGATTAAATGCTCTTGAATCTCATAATCAAGTTCTTCACGAGCAAATACGGATTTAATCACAATAGTACCTGTTTCCTTATTTACGTCCATCCAAGTGGGGGAAGTCCTGCCATGAGTAGCCTCAGCTATCATTTCAAACTTCTTGCTTTTCTTGCTGTTTTCACGAAGTGTTATAACATCGCCTACCTTAACCCTGTATGAAGGAATGTCAACCTTAACACCATTTACCGCAAAATGACCATGTGTAACAAGCTGCCTTGCCTCACGGCGTGTAATTGCAAAACCTGCACGGAAAACAATATTGTCAAGTCTAGATTCGAGAATTTTAAGCAAGTTTTCACCAGCTACACCCTCTTCCTTGATAGCCAGCTCATAATAGTGATGAAACTGCCCTTCAAGAACGCCATAGATAAACTTTAACTTCTGCTTTTCATTTTTCTGCAAACCGTATTCAGAAATCTTTCTACGACGGTTAGTATCCTTGTTTCTCTTAGTTTCCTTTGCATAGCCCAAAACCATGGGACTTATGCCTAAAGCTTTGCATCTTTTTAATACAGGCACTCTATTAACTGCCATAAATTATACCTCGTCTTTCAAATAGTATCAGCATTTGCCGACGCCGAGTAAACGATTCACTCAGCTTTTTTAACACCAATTGATTTTTGACTAAAAAATCAAAATTATACATTAAAAACTACACACGTCTTCTCTTTGGAGGACGACAACCATTGTGTGGAATTGGTGTAACGTCTTTAATCATCCTTACTTCAAGTCCTGCTGACTGTAAAGCACGAATAGCTGCCTCACGTCCTGAACCGGGACCCTTTACATATACTTCAACAGTCTTTAAACCATGCTCTACTGCTGCTTTAGCTGCTGTTTCAGCGGCTGATTGTGCTGCAAAAGGAGTAGATTTTTTAGAACCCCTGAAGTTTAATGCACCTGCACTTGCCCAGGAAATAGCATTTCCTTGCAAATCAGTTACAGTTACAATTGTATTGTTGAATGTCGACTGAATGTGAACAGAACCATTTTCAATATTCTTACGCTCACGACGGCGACGAACAACATTTTTCTTGCCCGTAGCTTTTGCTGCCATTATATGACCATCCTTTCATAATTTAGGCTTGAATGATAAAATACATAAAAGCCCATAAAACTCCACAAAACCCTCAAAATGAAAACAATCTTATTTCTTCTTATTTGCAATTGTTTTTCTAGGGCCTTTACGAGTTCTAGCATTTGTCTTAGTTCTCTGTCCACGAACAGGCAACCCTTTACGATGACGTGTGCCTCTATAACAGTAGATTTCAACCAAACGCTTGATATTAAGAGCGACACGTCTGCGTAGGTCACCCTCTACTAAAATACCGTTCTTTTCAATAGCTTCACGGATTTTTGCTTCATCTTCATCGGTGAGGTCTTTAACCCTTACATCGGGATTAACACCTGATGAAGCGAGAATTTTTGTTGCTGTCGTTCTGCCTATACCATAAACGTATGTCAAACCAATTTCAATACGCTTTTCCTTTGGCAAATCAACACCGGCGATTCTTGCCATATTGTTCCTCCTGTAATTTCTGCAATTGAATACTTTCAAAAGCAATTAATAAAACACGGATTAACCCTGTCTTTGCTTGTGCTTAGGGTCACTGCAAATTACCATAACCTTACCCTTGCGTTTAATGACTTTACATTTGTCGCACATGGGCTTTACGGAAGGTCTTACTTTCATTGAGTTACCTCCTTCAAATATGCCGTTTACTAAAGAATGCAAATAATGCACGCTTAGTAAATTTTCTTACTTGCTCCTCCAGATAATACGGCCCTTTGTTAAATCATAGGGTGACATTTCTACCGTCACTTTATCACCGGGAAGTATGCGAATAAAGTTCATCCTCAGCTTACCGCTGACGTGTGCCAGTATCTTATGCCCGTTTGTGAGCTCTACTTTAAAATTTGCGTTAGGCAAAGCTTCAAGTATTACACCTTCAACTTCAATAACATCTTCTTTTGCCAAGCCGTTCACTCTCCTTCTGGGCGATTATTAGCGGATTCTTCATTTAGCTTTGTCAAAGCCGCTCTTATTTTTTTGTTAGTAATACCATAAAGCTCAATGCTCTTTCTAGTGAAATGCAAGTGCTTAATGTTTTTCTTCTTTGGATTTTCAAGCTTTCTGTGCTTTCCGTCTACAATATACGCTGAGTCCTTATCAATAGATAATATTACGAAAAAATCACCTATATTATGCCCAGCTCTATTCCTGACAATCATACCTGCTCTAAGTTCCACAAATTTCTCCTATGCTTTTTAGTGGGACTCAAGGGTCATAATCAAAGGCTCAGACTTTGTGATAGCAATAGTATGCTCAAAATGTGCACACAGCTTACCATCGGCGGTTACAACAGTCCAATTATCCGATAACACACGTATTTCTTCAGTACCCGCATTAATCATTGGCTCAATAGCTATTGTCATACCTGCTGCTAGTCTTGGCCCTCTACCCGGCCTGCCATAGTTAGGAACCTCAGGGTCCTCATGCAGATTTTTTCCTACACCGTGACCTACATATTTCTTAACAACTGAGTACCCTCTCTGTACACACCAGCTTTCAACCGCATGGGAAATATCACCTATACGATTACCTTCTACGGCCATTTTAATGCCCTCATAGAGGCTTTCCTCCGTCACCTTAAGAAGATTTTCTGCTTCCTCACTGATTTTTCCAACGGGAAATGTCCTTGCATTGTCGCCATGATAACCACCTATGCAAGCACCAACATCAACGGTAACAATATCCCCTTCCTTGATTATTCTTGATTTTGAGGGTATTCCGTGAATCAACTCTTCGTTTATTGAAATACAAGCACTACCCTTAAATCCGCCATAACCTAGAAAAGACGGTGTAGCCCCTTTTGAAATGATAAAATCGTGAATGATTTTGTCAAGCTCCCAAGTACTCATGCCAGGCGTGATTGATCTGCCTGCTAAAGCTAATGCCTGTGCAGAAAGCTCACACGCCTTGAGCATCTTGGAAATTTCAGTGGGGGTCTTAATTTGTATCATAATCGTTCCCCCTTTATTTAATTAAATACCTATTGCCTCAAAAGTAAGCTTTGTAGTATCAGCTACTTTCTCTTGGCCAATTACAGTAACAAGCTTGCCTTGCTTTTGATAGAAATCCTTTAGTGGAGCAGTTTTTTCATGATATGTTTTCAGTCTGTGTAAAACTGTTTCCGGCTTATCATCATCACGTTGAATAAGCTTTTCGCCGGTAACATCACAAATGCCCTCAACCTTAGGTGGCTTATACTTGATATGATAGGAAACACCACTGATTTCGGAAACTCTCCTACCTGATAATCTTTCGATTATATCCTCATCGGAAACATAAATTTCAACAACCTTGTCGATTTTTATGCCCATATTTTCCAAAGCCTCAGCTTGTGCAACAGTCCTTGGAAAGCCATCAAGTACAAAGCCTTTTTTACAATCATCCTGAGAAATTCTATCTTTTAAAATACCAATAACCACTTCATCAGGAACAAGCTCTCCTGAATCCATATATTTCTTAGCCTCAATTCCCTGTGCAGTACCGTTTTTTACAGCCTCACGCAAAATATTTCCTGTGGAAATAGCAGGGATATTAAGCTTTTTAGTAACAACCTCAGCTTGAGTACCTTTACCCGCACCAGGTGCACCAAGAAAAATTAAATTCATAATTTTCTCCTTTATTCAAGGAAGCCCTTATGATGACGCATCATCATCTGACTTTCCATAGTACGTACGGTTTCAAGAGCTACACCTACTACGATCAACAATGATGTACCTCCTAAGGATAACCCACTGATACCTGAAAATTTCGAGAACAATATTGGGAAAACAGCGATAATTCCCAAGAAAATAGCACCTATTAAAGTAATCTTGGAAAGTGAGTTGCTGATAAAGTCGGAGGTCGGCTTTCCCGGTCTATAACCAGGTATAGCACCGTTGTTCTTCTTCAGGTCATTAGCAATCTGCACAGGATTATATTGAATAGCAATGTAGAAATAGTTAAATCCAATAATTAAAAGGAAATACAGAATTGCATAAACTGAGCTTGTAGATAAAAATAAATTATAAACTGAACGCCAGAATGTTCCTTCATCAGGTATACCAAAAATAGACGTAAGCGTCTGTGGTAATGTCATGATAGATGATGCAAAAATAATTGGCATAACACCCGCCATAGCTACCTTAATAGGAATATGTGTTGACTGACCGCCATACATTTTCCTGCCTACAACTCTCTTAGCATATTGCACAGGAATGCGTCTTTCAGAATTTGTCATAAAGATTACAAAAGCAATCATAAGAACAAATATAACCATAATAATAGGCACTAAAATAGCATTTTTTGTATCTACCTTTGCTTGTTTAACAAGATTAGAAATCTGCTCAGGGATACGTGCAACGATACCTGCGAAAAGAATCATGGAGATACCGTTTCCGATACCTTTTTCATTGATTCTATCACCAAGCCATATAATAACGGAAGCACCGGCAGTAAAGCAAAGTATGATTACAATCGCCGATAGTATAATAGAAAACTTATCAGAAGATGTATCATATATATCACCATATCTCAAAATAGCCTGTCTGCCTGTACTATCCTCAGTAGGACCACCTTTTCTCAATGCAAAATAAAAAATTGTTGATTGAAGTAAAGCAATTCCTAAAGCTGTGTACTTAGTGATTTTATTAATCTTTTTACGCCCTTCCTCACCCTCTTTGGCTAGTCTCTCTAGAGGGGGGATAGCTACGGTGAGCAGCTGAATGATAATCGACGCATTAATGTACGGAGTGATTGACATAGCAAGAATTGTACCTCTTCCAAGAGAACCACCCGTCATCCGGTCGATATAATTCATCAGTGTTCCTTCACCTAACAGTGCTTGAATAGCATCATTGTTTAAGAAAGGTACAAAAATGCTGGAACCAAGCCTGAAAATAACTATTATAAATAAAGTATAAAGTAGCTTTTGGCGAAGATCAGCAACCTTCCACGCATTTCTGAATACTTGAAACATTACATCACCTCTGCCTTTCCGCCTGCCTTTTCAATTTTTTCAGCAGCCGCCGCAGAGAATTTAGCAGCTTTAACAGTAAATTTCTTTGTTAGCTCGCCATCGCCAAGAACCTTTACTCCATCAAGAGTTTTCTTAATAAGACCGATTTCAATTAATGCATTAGCATCAATTACTGCACCATCGTCAAAGCGTGCTTCTAAATCGCAGATATTAACAGTTGCATATTCAGTCTTGAAAATATTGTTGAATCCTCTTTTAGGAAGCCTCCTCTGCATAGGCATCTGACCACCTTCAAAGCCCGGCTTAACGCCGCCGCCAGAACGTGCCCACTGACCCTTATGACCCTTGCCTGAAGTCTTTCCCCAGCCTGAGCCATGACCACGTCCGATACGCTTGTTTTCACGTCTAGAACCTGGTACAGGTGATAATTCGTGTAGCTTCATGTAGTTCCACCTCCCTGTGTGAAATTGAAATTAGATTGTTATAACAATTAAGCTTCACTAACCTCCACAAGGTAGGAGATTTCATGAATTTTACCTTTTGTCGCATCATTATCAGGCTGTACAACCTCATCGCCGACTTTTTTCAAGCCTAGAGATTTAGCAGTAGCAATATGACTGTCTTTTCTGCCGATTAATGACTTAACAAGTTTAATTTTTACTGACATAATCAATATCCTTTCTTACAGATAAGGTCAGAGGTCCAAAATTTATGCAAAAAGCTCTTTTGGAGATTTTCCTCTGATTTGAGCAACCTGCGTTGCACTCCTTACAGAAGTTAAGCCTTCCATAGTAGCACGTACAACATTAATCGGATTGTTAGAACGCAGAGATTTTGTACGGATATTTTTTATTCCCGCCATCTCAACAACTGCACGTACAGGACCACCGGCAATAACACCAGTACCCTCAGGAGCCGGACGGAGCAGTACTCTACCTGCACCATATTTTCCAACTACTTCATGAGGAATTGTGCCACGCCTGATTTGAATCTCAACGAGATTTTTCTTTGCACATTCAATTGCTTTGCGTATAGCATCGGGAACTTCATTAGATTTACCTGTGCCAAAGCCTACTACACCGTTTCCGTCACCGACAACAACAAGTGCTGTAAACTTAGCAATACGTCCGCCCTTAACAGTTTTAGATACACGGTTAATAGCGACTACTCTTTCAGATAACTCATACTTTGTTGAATCTAAAAGTGCCAAAATTTTCCCTCCTATAATTTGCTGAAATTAAAATTTCAGTCCGCCTTCACGAGCACCATCTGCAAGAGCCGCTACTCTGCCATGGTATACATAACCGCTGCGATCGAATACAACATCGGTTACACCTGCTGCCTTAGCACGTTCAGCAATTAAAAGACCGACCTTTTTTGCTGCCTCTACATTAGAGGTTTTTCCTTCAAATGCTTTTTCATTTGTAGATGCTGCTGCAAGTGTTTTACCCGATGCATCATCAATAACCTGTGCGTATATATGAAGGGACGAACGGAAAACATTAAGACGGGGACGCTCTGCAGTGCCAGAAATTTTATTTCTTACACGCAAATGACGCTTTACCCTGTTTTTGTTTTTGTCTATAAGCTTTATCATTGTGATTTCCTTTCTTGAAGCTTTAACAAAGGCTTTACGCCTTTTTACTAATCACTTTATAAAAAGCTGTTAGTATTAAAAAACTACAATCGCTTATTTCTTGCCCTTTCCTGCTTTTCCTTCCTTACGGCGAACATACTCATCAACATATCTGATGCCCTTGCCCTTATAAGGCTCAGGTGGACGTTTGCCTCTGATTTCAGCAGCAAATTGACCAACCTTTTGCTTGTCAATTCCACTTACTACAATCTTATTTGGAGGAAGTACCTCAAGCTTAACATCATCAGTTTCCTTAACAATTACGGGATGTGAAAAGCCGATTGTAAGATTTAAATCCTTACCTTGCTTCTGAGCACGATAACCAACGCCATTGATCTCAAGGGTTTTAGTAAATCCCTCTGTTACACCTGTAACCATGTTGGAAACAAGTGTCCTTGTAAGACCATGCAAGGATCTATTTTCCTTATTATCATTTGGTCTTGTAACCAAAACCTCACCGTTTTCCAGCTTGATTGAAATGCTTGGATTAAAGCTTTTTGTAAGAGTACCCTTAGGTCCTTTTACAGTAACGGTGCTACCGTCAATTTTTACATCTACCCCAGCCGGAATTGCAACGGGGAGTCTACCTATTCTTGACATATGCTCCTCCTTACCATACAAATGCAAGGACTTCGCCGCCGACATTAAGCTCACGAGCCTTTTTGTCAGTCATAATTCCCTTTGAAGTGGAAACTATTGCTATGCCAAGACCTTTTATAACCTTAGGCATATCCTTGCAATTTGAATAAATTCTCAGACCGGGCTTACTTACCCTGCGTAAACCAGTAATAGCCTGTGTCCCATCAACATACTTGAGAGTCACTCTTATTACACCCTGCTTGTTGTCATCAATTACACGAAAGCTTTTTATATAGCCTTCATCAACAAGGATTTGTGCAATAGTCTTTTTCAGGTTTGAAGCAGGAATATCAACAGTTGCGTGCTTTGCTGAGCTAGCATTTCTGATGCGTGTCAGCATATCAGCAATTGTATCTGTTATCTGCATAATTACCTCCATTAAGAGCCGTTGCTAGGTCTATTTTCCTGCCGTACTCTCATCTTGTTCCATAGGCTCATCGAGCCAAAACGAACTATCTGCTAAAAGCAGATTTGAAAAGCAATTTCATCCGACGTACTACTGAAAATGCTCTTCTGCTTCTTACCAGCTGGATTTTTTAACACCGGGGATTTGTCCCTTATGTGCCAGCTCTCTGAAGCAAATTCTGCACACGCCAAACTTTCTCAAGTAGGAGTGCGGTCTTCCACAAATTTTGCATCTTGAATATGCCCTTGTGGAATACTTAGGGGTCCTTTGCTGTTTTGCTATCAAGGATTTTTTAGCCATAAATCTTATCCTTTCCTCTTATCGTGCAAAGGGAGCACCGAGCAATGATAGCAGCTCTTTAGCTTCCTCATCAGTTTTAGCTGTAGTGATAATGCTAATATCCATTCCTCTTACAGCATCAACCTTGTCATACTCAATTTCGGGGAAAATCAATTGCTCCTTGATGCCGACGGAATAATTTCCCCTGCCGTCAAAGGAATTGCCATTAATACCTCTAAAGTCACGTACACGAGGTAAAGCAACATTAAAGAACCTATCAAGGAACTCATACATATTTTCGCCTCTGAGTGTAACTTTAACGCCAATTACCTGACCCTCACGCAGCTTAAAGTTTGCTACGGATTTTCTAGCACGGCATATAACAGGTTTTTGACCTGTAATTAAAGAAATGTCATTTACAACATTTTCAATAATCTTTTGATTTTCCTTTGCCTCACCGCATCCGACATTAACTACAATTTTATTAAGCTTTGGAACTTCCATAATGCTATTGTAGTCAAACTTTTTCATCATAGCGGGAACAACGGTTTCCTTATACATTGTTTTAAGTCTTGCCATTATAATTAATCCTTTCTGAATGTGCAGCGGGAAATATAGTACCTTTTAACAGCCCAAATCCTACCTGACACATCAATTTAAAATATAGACAGACTATAAAGACTCGCCTGAGCTTTTGCTGACTCTTACTTTTTTACCGTCAATGATTTTATAACCGACTCTTGTAGGCTTACCCGTTTTGGGGTCAACAGGCAGAACTTTGCAAGCGTGGATTGCTCCCTCAGCTTTTACAAGTCCACCAACCTCACCTTGTCTTCTAGGCTTAACATGCTTAGTAACAATGTTGCAGCCCTCTACGATGACTTTCTTTTCCTTAGTGCTTACTTCAAGCACCTTTCCTTTTTTGCCCTTGTCATCGCCGGAGATAATCATAACAGTATCGCCTGTTTTAACATGAAGCTTACTCATCTTATTACCTCCTTTTTATAATACTTCTGGAGCTAATGAAAGAATCTTTGTATATTCTTTCTCACGCAGCTCTCTGGCAACAGGGCCAAAAATACGTGTGCCCCTAGGATTTTTATCATCTCTGATAATAACAGCAGCGTTATCATCGAATCTTATATATGTGCCGTCATCACGACGCAGACCCTTGGCAGAACGTACAATTACACATTTTACAACATCGCCTTTTTTAACAACGCCGCCGGGTGTAGCTTTTTTAACAGAAGCCACAACAACATCACCGATTTTTGCATAATGCTTACGTGTACCGCCCAGAACTCTTATGCACATAAGCTCTTTAGCACCTGTGTTATCAGCCACCTTGAGCAAAGATTGCATTTGAATCATGGTGTTCTCCTTTTCTTGAAGCTATAAAACGCCTCAAACTAATATCAATTTGTAAAAAAACTTTACTTAGCCTTTTCAAGAATTTCCACAAGACGCCATCTCTTATCTTTTGAAAGGGGGCGTGTTTCCATAATTTCAACCTTATCGCCTATACCGGCTTCATTCTTTTCATCATGTGCTTTGAACTTTATGGTACGCTTAACAATCTTCTTGTAAAGAGGATGACGAACATTGTCTTGAATTGCTACTACAATGGTTTTATCCATTTTGTCGCTAACGACTTTACCTATTCTGGTTTTTCTTAAATTTCTCTCGCTCAAGTTCTTAATCCTCCTTTCTAATTGTTAGAGGCAGCGATTTCACGCTGTCTGATTACTGTTTTAACCTGTGCAATTTCCCTGCGTACAGCTCTGATTCTCATTGGATTTTCAAGCTGATTTACGGCAAGCTGGAAACGCAGATTGAATAGCTCTTGTTTTAAATCGGAAAGCTTTTTCTCAAGCTCTAATTCATTAAGCTCTTTAATTTCAGCAATCTTCATTACAGCTCACCTCCTGTTTCCTTCTTTACGAATTTGCACTTTATAGGAAGCTTGTGCATAGCAAGACGCATAGCCTCTCTAGCTGTTTCTTCAGGGATACCTGCAATTTCAAAAAGCACTCTTCCGGGCTTTACAACTGCTACCCAATATTCTGGTGCACCTTTACCGGAACCCATTCTGGTTGAAAGCGGCTTTTTAGTAACCGGCTTGTCAGGGAATACCTTTATCCATACCTGACCGCCTCTCTTTATATAACGTGTCATAGCTACACGGGCAGCCTCGATCTGATTTGATGTTATCCATGCTGGTTCAGTAGCTTGAAGACCGTAATCACCGTAAGCTACCACGTTACCACGTGTTGCTTTACCCTTCATACGTCCCCTGTGAACACGTCTGTATTTCACTCTCTTAGGAAGTAGCATTTGTCCTCTTGCCTCCTTCTCTTGATTCACGACGGGTCCTGCGTTGTTCACGAGGCTTCTTTGCAGGAATCTCACCCTTAAGAACTTCACCCTTATAAATCCATACCTTAACGCCGATAACACCATATGTTGTATTAGCTCTTGCTACGCCATAATCAATATCAGCTCTCAAAGTCTGCAAAGGAATTGTTCCCTCATGATAAGATTCATCTCTAGCAATTTCAGCGCCGCCTAGACGACCAGAAACCTTTGTCTTAATTCCCATAGCTCCAAGACGCATTGTCCTGGCGATTGCCTGTTTCATCGCACGACGGAAAGAAATACGTGCCTCTAGCTGCTGAGCAATATTCTCAGCGACAAGCTGAGCATTTAAATCGGGTTGTTTTACCTCAAGCACCTTAATATCAACAGTTTTTCCTGTAAGCTTTTGTAATTCAACCTTTAGTTTATCAATTTCTGAGCCCTTCGCACCAATTACTATACCAGGCTTTGCACAGTGAATAATTACTGTAACCTTACCTTGTGATCTTTCAATTTCAATAGTGGGTACGCCAGCTCTGTAAAGCTTTTTCTTTAAAAGCTCACGAATTTTGTAGTCCTCAACGAGGGCATCGCCGAAAGTGGATTTTCCTGCATACCAGCGGGAATCCCAGTCTTTAATAATACCCACTCTGAGTCCATGTGGATTAACTTTCTGTCCCATGCTCTCCTCCTACTCTGCTTCTTTTAAAATCAAAACTACGTTTGATGTTCTTTTCAAAATGCGGTGTGCACGACCGTGATCTTTTGGTCTGATACGCTTTAAAGTAACACCTGCACCCACATATGCGGAGGATACATAAAGACGAGTTACATCCATATCGTGATTGTTCGCTGCATTTGCAACCGCTGAGTTAAGGAGCTTCAACAACGGTTCGCTGGCGGACTTATGTGTATGCTTCAGCGTTGCTCTAGCAAGCTCAACATTCTTATTCCTGATTAAATCAAGAACTATGCCGACTTTGCGAGGAGAAATGCGAATATGTTTTAGTTCTGCTCTTGCTTCCACTGTATGACCTCCTTACTTCTTATTATTGCTAGTTTTGCTGCCTGCATGGCCTTTAAAAGTCCTTGTAGGAACAAATTCACCTAGCTTATGGCCTACCATATCTTCAGTAACAAAAACAGGAACATGCTTTCTCCCGTCATGTACTGCAAAGGTATGCTCAACAAATTCTGGTAAAATTGTGCTTGCACGACTCCATGTCTTAATGACTTTCTTCTCATTGTTCTCATTCATTTTAAGAACCTTTTTTAGAAGAGATTCATGGACATAAGGTGCCTTTGAAATACTTCTACTCATTTAATACTTTCCTTTCAAGTTTACGCTGCAAGTTAATTCGTACTCGCTGTCAACCTATAAAAGGCTGACGCAGTACGCTTATTAACAGCAACTCGATTTTGGATAAATTACATGAAATCTTACTTTTGGTTTCTACGTTTTACAATAAACTTAGAAGAAGATTTCTTTGTATTGCGTGTCTTAAGACCACTAGCAGGCTTTCCCCAAGGTGTAACAGGACCTGGACGTCCAATTGGGGATTTACCCTCACCACCACCATGTGGGTGATCATTGGGGTTCATAACAGAACCACGTACAGTAGGGCGAATACCTCTATTTCTAGTTTTACCAGCCTTACCATAGTTTACATTTTCATGGTCGATATTAGATACTGTTCCGATTGTTGCCTTACAGTTAATTGATACATTGCGCAACTCGCCACTTGGTAATCTTAGCAGAGCGAGCTTGCCTTCCTTAGCCATAAGCTGAGCTGAGTTTCCAGCAGAACGTACAAGCTGTCCGCCTTTACCAGGATGAAGCTCAATATTATGGATAAAAGTACCCACTGGTATATCGGATAAATCTAGTGAGTTACCAACCTTGATATCAGCATCAGCACCAGAACGAATAGTATCTCCAACCTTAAGCTTATCAGGAGCAAGAATATATCTCTTTTCTCCGTCCTCATACTGCACTAATGCAATAAACGCTGTCCTATTTGGGTCATATTCAAGAGTGAGTACCTCGGCATTCATGCCAATTTTATCTCTCTTAAAATCAATTAAACGGTATTTTCTTCTATTACCGCCGCCGATATGCCTAACTGTTATCCTACCGGTATTATTACGCCCGGCAGTCTTTTTTAAAGGCCTTAGCAGGGATTTTTCAGGTTCTACCTTGGACAATATGCTGTAATCAGTTACTGTCATGCCCCTGCGACTATTGTTTATCGGCTTATAAATTTTTATAGCCATAATTACATATTCCTTCCTGCAGAGTAAGACTCTGTATTATATCATGCCGTCAAAGAATTCAATAGTTTTTGAGCCTTCAGCAAGTGTGATAACAGCCTTTTTCCAATCAGCTGTATAGCCCTCAGACCTGCCCATTCTCTTTAACTTGCCTTTTACATTAATAGTATTTACCTTAGCAACCTTTACGCCTTTAAACAAAGCCTCAACTGCCTTAGCAATCTCGATTTTATTAGCGTCCTTAGAAACCTTAAAGGTATATTTTCCTGTTGTCAGGTTCTCCATGCTGCGTTCAGTAATGATCGGCTTTAAAATAATATCCTGCGGTGTTTTCATTATGCATACACCTCCTGAATAATTTCTGCCGCATTTTTCAATACAACAAGCTTATCACAATTTAAAATATCATAAGCATTAAGTGTTGTTGCCTGTGTAGTTTTTACACCGGGAATATTTGCAGCTGATTTAATAACCTTTTGATCGTTGGTATCAAGAACAATAAGAGCTTTCTTATCAATACCTAAAGCATTGAGTATAGAAACAACTGTCTTTGTCTTGTATTCATCCATTGTTAAAGCATCAAGAACAACAAGCTCATTTTCTGCTACCTTAGCTGATAACGCCGACTTAATAGCAAGTCTGCGAACCTTCTTATTAAGAGTGTAGCTATAGCTTCTAGGCTTAGGACCCAAAGCAACACCACCATGACGCCATTGTGGCGATCTGATAGAACCCTGCCTTGCATTTCCTGTACCCTTTTGACGCCAAGGCTTTCTTCCGCCGCCTCTGACCTCTGACCTTGTAAGTGTAGATTGTGTACCCTGACGCTGATTTGCTAGATAGCAAACAACAGCATCATGTAAAACACTTTTATTTGGCACGATGCCGAAAACCTCATCTTTAAGCTCAAGCTCGGAGATAACAGCACCCTTTACATCATATACAGATACTTTTGGCATACTTATTCCTCCTCCCTACGCTTTTACGCCGCTTGTAATAGTGACAATTCCGCCCTTAGGACCGGGAACAGCACCTTTTACGGCAATAAGATTGTTTTCTGCATCAACCTTAGCAACAACAAGGTTTTGTACGGTTACCTTTTCAGAGCCCATGTGTCCAGGAAGATTCTTCCCCTTAAATATTCTTGAAGGTGAAGAGCATCCGCCCATTGAACCAGCATGTCTGTGAACAGGGCCAGAACCGTGAGTTTCCTTAATTCTGCTTTGATTATGTCTTTTGATTGTACCTTGGAAGCCCTTACCCTTGCTAATACCTGATACATCTACAATATCGCCAGTTGCAAAGGCATCTGCCTTAATAACATCACCGATATTCAATGCTGAAGTATCATCAATACGGAACTCCCTAAGCTCAGCCTTGAAGGGAACGTCATTTTTCTTAAAATGACCAGCCTTAGGCTTGTTTACATTTTTGGGACTCTTGTCACCAAAACCCAGCTGAATAGCCTCATAGCCATCATTTTCAGCTGTCTTTTTCTGAACAACAACGCATGGACCTGCTTCAATTACTGTTACAGGGATAACCTTGCCGTTCTCATCGAAAATCTGTGTCATACCGATTTTCTTGCCGATCAAACCATTTTTCATACGGTTTCTCCTCTCATTAGGTTATTGGTTGAGTTTCCCCAACTTAACCATACAGCAACCGGCTTGCTGATAGGTTATTGGTTGATAATTTTGTGATTACCAACATAACTTATGAAAAAGCTTTGAGGAGCTTTTTCATTCGCAACTTTTAGCTTTTTGAGCAAGGCTCAAAATGTTTTTCAAACAACGCTAAAACTTGCAGTGTAACATACTTAGCAAAAACTCAAAGGAGCTTTTTCATTCGCAACTTTTAGCTTTTTGAGCAAGGCTCAAAATGTTTTTCAAACAACGCTAAAACTTGCATCGCAATATAAACTCTGTATAAACAAAGTATTACGCAATAATTTTAGAAATTCCACACCTATTTAGCGATGGAACTAAAATTCCATTGAAATTTCAACGCCTGCCGGCAAATCAAGATTTTGAAGTGCCTCAACAGTCTTGTTTGTAGGACGAATAATGTCAATAAGACGCTTATGTGTCCTCATTTCAAACTGCTCTCTGGAATCCTTGTACTTATGAACAGCCCTTAAAACAGTAACAACTTCCTTATTAGTTGGCAAAGGAATTGGGCCTGCAACTCTAGAGCCTGTACGCTTAGCTGTTTCAACAATCCTTGCTGCTGCCGCATCAACTAAAGTATGCTCATAAGCTTTAATCTTGATCCTAACCTTCTCTTTAATTGCCATCTTTTCAACCCTTTCTTTTTAAAATAATTAAGGGCAAATTTCAAAGGAACGGCAAATTCACTTTGAAAAGCTGACCACTGCTCCGTGTGTTTCATTTTTATGCTTTACATTTTGCTCAGTTATCCTCACACACCGAAGACACTTTGAGCAATATCGAAAACATATATTAAATTAAACTAAAACAGTGTAGCCGCCCGATTCTTGACCGGACATACTCCGCCGAAATTCTCAGAATAAAACAAAGATTTAATTTGATTTATTACTGTAACCTCCGACATCAACGCAGTCACGCAAAAGTTATTATACTACACATTTAAGCTAATTGCAATAAATTTAGAGAAATTTATTTGTAGAATTTTCTTTATATAAAAGACTAATAATTGTGCAAATTGACTAAAGCTTTTTTATATTATACCTTTATTATATATAAATATTTATTTGTATTAAATTAATTGTCGCAAATATTCATTAAATCTCTACAAATAATTTATTTTCGTGAAATTTTCATATATTTTTTTGTCGCTTTCGTTGACACAGTACTTTTACAGTGATATAATCAAAATATATTAAATATAACAAAAAGGACATTTCATGAAAACAAAAATATATATAATCAGCGGCTTTTTAGGTGCTGGAAAAACAACTCTTATTAATCATTTAATAAGCACAGGTTTTATCAATAACAAAAGCATAATCGTTGAAAACGACTTTGGTGATGAAAATGTAGATTATACCCTTTTAAAGGACAAGGGTATTAAAATATCGGCACTCAATTCCGGTTGTATTTGTTGCACACTTGCTGGCGATTTCGTTAAAAATATGCTTGATATTATTAATAAATACAACCCTGAAAAAATTATTATAGAACCCTCAGGAGTTGGTAAGCTGTCGGATATAATTTTTTCATGCAGTGATGAAAGATTATCCGAAAAATCATATATTGCAGGAAAAATTACAATAGCTGATGCTAAAAGATGTAATATATATTATGAAAATTTTGGAGAATTTTTTGAGGATCAAATTGGATTTGCTGATTCTGTTTTATTGAGCAGAGCGGAAGATGTTGATATAAATGCTGTAAATGCTCTTATTAAAAGCATCAATCCATTATGCCCAATTATAACACTTCCTTTTGATAAAATCAATGGAGATAATTTATTTTCCTTAAAGCCTCTTACAATTTTGAATTTAGATAAAAGTTACAATAGTACAAGCCACGGAAAAGGCTGTACCTGTGGCTGTAACGAACATCATAATCACACCCATGTAGCAGGAGGATTTGAAACAATAACTATTCGTCCTCATGAACAAATTATTCCCGAAAAAATAGACTTGCTATTTGAAAGACTTAATAGCAATTCCTTTGGAATGATAGCCAGGGCGAAGGGAATACTTAAAAGCAAAAAAGCTTTTTATGAGATACAATATGTTTCAGGCGAAGGCAAAAGGATAAAAACAAGGGTGAAAAGTAATTTTATCTGCTTTATAGGAAAAGATTTAGATAAAAAAGCACTTTCAGAATTTTTTAAATAGAAAGGACAAAATTTGAAAACACCAGTTATTGCAGTAACAGGTTTTCTAGGCTGTGGGAAAACCTCCTTTATAAACAAGATGATGACTGATGAAATGTATAAAAAATCAAGTATCATTTTATTCACCTTTGAAAAAGGTGAAAAGCAAATTGAAAATACCAATAGCACTATTCATGAGATTTATTTCAGCAAGCGTGAATTAGAAAACGATAGTGAAAAGGTAGCCAAGGACATGGCTAGGGCGATAAATAATTATATCAGCAGTGAAATATGGATTGAATGGAACTGCATGGAAGGTCTTTCCACGCTCTATAATTTACTTACAAGCAAGCATTTAAGAAAGCTATGCTCACTAGAAAAAATACTACATATTTCTTCGATAAATTCAATTGAGGGAGAACTAAGTGCTGGCTCTTTAACTACCGAACAAGTGTCAGAGGCGAGCTGCATAATATTAAATGACGTTCTTTCGCCGATGCAATTAAAATCTCGTACAAAAGCAATAAAAAACATTAATCCAGGTGTAAAAACAATTCCTGCTGAAAATACAGAGGAAATTAAAAGGTTTCTATCCTATGAACCTTTAAATACAATAAACACATTCATTTTTGCAATACTATGCACTATTGTTTTGTATCTTATCGCAAAGTCCTTGCTTGAAAAATTTAATTTCTCCGCCGATATGATTTTAGTTTCATTTTTAGGCACTATGTTAAAGGCGTTGCCCTTTCTTATGCTGGGAGTTATTATTTCTGCTTTTATACAAGTATTTATCACTACTGAGCTTATGGAAAAAATATTCCCTAAAAAGCTAATTCCAAGCATGGCTGTTGCTCTGCTGGCTGGTTTTTTTCTTCCTGTTTGCGATTGTGTTTCGATACCTGTTTTTCGCACTCTGGTAAAAAAAGGTGTACCAATACCTGCCGCTGTTACATTTTTGCTTGCTTCACCTGTAATAAATCCTATTGTAATGATTTCTACCTATTCTGCTTTCAATAAAAGTATAGAAATGGTATTAACAAGAATAATTTTAGGTATAATAGTTTCTGTAATTGTAGGATTATGCTTTGTACTCTTTCCAACTGAAAAAATGCTTTTGTCAAATACATTTGTTCCTTTTTGCAAATGTGGTTGTTATGATAAAAGTACCTCAGGCTCATCATTTAAGGATAAATTCTCCCTAATGATTTCACACTCACAGGCTGAATTTTTTGATGTAGGAAGATATTTGATTATCGGAGCTTTTATTTCCTCTATATTAAGCTATTTTACATCTGACTTTTTTACATCACAAAGCAATTTACCAATAGCTATTATTTTAATGATGATTATGGCATTTGTACTTTCGCTATGCTCTTCCTCAGATGCTGTTATTGCAAAAAGTCTTGCAAGCTCTTTTCCTCAAGGTGCTTTAATGGCATTTATGGTATTTGGACCTATGCTTGATATAAAAAACATCATGATGCTTAATGCAGGCTTTCCTAAAAGATTTATCATAAGATTAGCTGCAATAACTACAATAGTTTCTTTTATTGTAATTTTAGTAGCATATGTTTAAGGAGTAATTATGTTAAAGAAAATTAACTGGCAGGTTTTTGTAGAAGGACTTTGCACAGCCACATATTCAGTCATTTTATCCTATCTTGTAATTTCAGAAAAATATCAAAGCTTTGTAGTTCCAAGTACAAAGCCCTATCTCATTTTCAGCATAATTGTATCTTTTATATGGTTTATATTCAGTCTTAGTAAACTATTTCAACCAAGGAATAGAACAAGGTCTGTTCATACGCTTGTACTTGCTGTTCCTTTATTATTTGTGCTTATGCCATTTAATATTTCTGCTGAGGATTTGCTAACTGATTCTAACAGAAAAAGCGCTGACGCAGGAATTATTGAAACTGATAATTCCTCAAGCGATGATACTTTAAATAATAATTCTAATACCGATACAGAAGTCGAAGGCTATGAGCCTGCCTCCTTATATGAAGACTTACAAGGACTTGATGAAGAAAACAAGCATATAGATATGGTGGAAGAAGAGTTTTACCAATGGGTTTTAGAAATATACGCAAATATTGATAAATACGATGGTTATACTATCTCGATGACGGGGTTTGTGCTAAAAAATCCTGACTCAATGGCTGACAATGAATTTATACCAGCAAGGCTAGTCATGACCTGTTGTGCCGCTGATTTATCTGCCGTAGGACTTTATTGTAAATACGATAACACTAATGAGCTGCAAAATGATGAATGGGTAACTGTGAAAGGCACTCTCGTAAAAGGTGAATATAACGGATATGCAGAGCCACAGGTAATAGTTTCAGAAATTACTCCTGCACAAAAATCTGAAGCAGAGTTTTTATACCCATATTAATTAAAATACCTAGCCCGAATCATACCAAATTTTATCAACTGCACCATTCTCTTTTTTTAGCGAAATATATGTTTTTATAGTTTTACTGCTGTCTTTGTCGATTTCAGACCAAAAGCTCACTATCCACACTTCATTTTCCTTATCATAAAATACTTTTTGAGGAACGCCCCCTCCCTTACTAAAGTCTATTGCATCTAATATAATTATTGCAAGAGAAAGTGCTGTTTCCTCATTATCAATAACACTTCCTTTATACATTTTATTTTCATTTATATTATTATAGTATTTGAAACTGCCTGTTTCAAAGGCTATTTTACTATTATCTTCGGAATCACTAGCTTTTAAGCTGTTAAAATACACCACCAAAACTACTATTACAAAAATTATTATCACAAATAGCCTCTTCATACAATCACCTCTTTAATAAATATTGCAAATTTCAGATAAAATGCTTGTACTTTAAATAAAAAAATGTTAAAATATCAATAGTATTAAAAAATGATAGGAGAAAAAATATGTTTTCAAGAATGGCGGAAAATTTAAAAAAACAAAACAAAAAAATAGTTTTCACAGAGGGTACGGATAAAAGAATTTTAGAGGCTGCCAGCAGACTTTTAAAGGAAAATATCCTTACCCCTATTTTAGTTGGAAATAGCGACGATATTAAAAAAGCAGCTGATGAATATGGATACTCCCTTAATGACATGGAGCTTATTGACCCCAGCAGCTATGCTGATTTTGATAAAATGGTTGCTCAAATGGTGGAAATTAGAAAAGGAAAGATGACCGTAGATGAATGTAAAAATGCTTTAAAAAAGAGCAATTACTTCGGCACTATGCTTGTAAAAATGGGGATTGCTGACTGCCTTTTAGGAGGAGCAACATATTCTACTGCTGATACAGTAAGACCGGCACTGCAAATCATTAAAACAAGACCGGGCAGCAAAGTAGTATCTAGCTGCTTTATTATGAATCGTGAAATAAATGGTGAAAAAGAATTGCTTGCTATGGGAGATTGTGCGATTAACCTTGAGCCTAATGCTGATGAAATTGTAGAAATAGCTTTAGAAACTGCTAGAACAGCAAAAATCTTCTCTATTGAGCCTAAGGTTGCTTTATTATCTTATAGCTCACTAGGTTCGGGAAAGGGAGATTCCGTTGCTAAGATGCAAGATGCTGCCGCAAAGCTAAAAGGAATGGAGCTGGATTTTGCAGTAGATGGCGAATTACAGTTTGATGCTGCTTATAGCGATACAGTAGCAAAAACAAAGGCTCCTAATTCACCTGTTGCAGGAAAAGCAAATACATTTATATTCCCCGATATTAATTCTGGAAATATTGGATATAAAATAGCGCAAAGACTCGGTGGATTTGAAGCGTACGGTCCAATACTTCAAGGACTTAATGCACCAATAAACGACCTTTCACGTGGCTGTAATGCAGATGAAATATATACAATGGCTATTATTACAGCATCACTTATATAATTTCACAATTTAAAAGAAGGCGATGCCTTTTAGAGCTTGCAGACTTTGTCTGCAAGCTCTTCTACGCTTCCCCACCATCACCTAAAGTGTTGTGAATATTTTGCAAGCGTCTAATATCTATTGATGCTTTTGTACTTTTCCTTCAATCCTACAAGATCTACCTCTTTATTTATCATAATATATATCTTTTCCATAAAAAATAAATAAAAAGCTTAGCTAATTTTGTAAACCTTTTACTTGACATTTATATATAATAGCTGTATAATTTAATGAGTAAAAGCGTTAAACCTTAAAAGCTTTAAACTACAAAAGAAAGAAAAGGTATATATTATGATTTTGATTTTAAAAAGAGGCACGACTCAACAGCAAATTGAAAATTTAACTGAGGATTTTGTTTCTAAAGGCTTTCAGACACATTTGAGCCACGGGCTTGAGCATGCAATAATCGGACTTATCGGTGATACGTCTAAGCTAGATATTGATGATGTTATGGCTTCATTTAATATAATTGAAAACGTGAAGAGAATAACCGAACCATACAAAAAGGCAAACAGAAAATTTCATCCCGAGGATACTGTAATAGATGTAAATGGTGTGAAAATAGGAAATGGATACTTCCCCGTTATTTCCGGTCCTTGTTCAGTAGAGAATGAAGAGCAAATTGTAAAAGTCGCTCAAAGCATTAAAAAAAGTGGTGCTAAAATGCTTAGAGGCGGTGCTTTTAAGCCACGAACTTCACCATACTCATTTCAAGGATTACAGGCTGATGGACTTGATTTACTTTTAAAAGCAAAAAAAGCTACTGGTCTTCCTATTGTTACTGAAATTATGAATCTTGTTCATATTGATTTATTTTCTGATGTAGATGTAATTCAAGTCGGTGCAAGAAATATGCAAAACTTTGACTTACTTAAGGAGCTTGGAAAATCCGACAAACCTATTCTCCTGAAAAGAGGACTTTCAAGCACTATTGAAGAGTGGTTGATGAGTGCTGAATACATAATGGCAGGCGGAAATGAAAAAGTAATACTCTGCGAAAGAGGAATAAGAACTTTTGAAACTGCTACAAGAAACACACTTGATATATCAGCTGTACCTGTACTCAAAAAGCTAACGCACCTGCCGGTTATAATAGACCCTAGCCATGCTGCTGGTATACGTGATTTAGTAAAGCCACTATCAAAGGCTGCATTAGCTGTCGGTGCTGATGGCTTAATGGTTGAAACTCATAACAAC
Organism: Clostridiales bacterium; assembly: GCA_012518465.1. Lineage (GTDB taxonomy): Bacteria > Bacillota > Clostridia > Oscillospirales > Ruminococcaceae > JAAYSD01. Next base: position 562 of record JAAYSD010000102.1, on the reverse strand, counting down.
CCTGCTAAAGCACTTTCAGACGGTGCACAAAGCTTAAATCTAGAACAATTTGATGATTTGATGCAGGACTTAAAAAAGAGGATTGAATTTGAAGGAAAAATAGACTAATAAAAAAAAGAGGGCGAAAGCTGTCCTCACATAGGGATTTTATACCCTTGAAAAATTCGGCATAGTCGTGAATAGCGGCTATGCCGTTTTTTGTCTATTTTCGGAAAATCAATCGCTCCGATGCAATTGTAAATGATTCGAATTCGCTGAGTTCGAACACCGTCTACCTTTTCAGCCTTATACACGATTATCTTGTCGATGAAGTCCCGAATAATTTCTGCACTTAACTCTGTAATTTCCGTGTACTTGCGTACGATTTTGAGAAAACGGTCGATGTTCAGATTCTGTTCCTTTGCGGCATCTAGCGTCTGTTTCAATACCGTGTCTCTCTCCACGAGGCTTCTCTGTTCGGCTTCATAGTCCGATGACATTTTGTAGTAACGTTCCTCCGAAATTCTCTCCATTACACGGTCTTCATACAGTTTCCTCAGGATTTTATCCAGTGTGGAAATTC
>JAAYSD010000012.1 GCA_012518465.1 Clostridiales bacterium | reverse complement strand
TATATAAAGCCTTTAATTTATGGGCTTTATATGCGGAGATGTGTTTTAATTCAAGATGAAAATGCTAAACGGTATTGCCAGTAGGGTTTACTACTGATGAGCAATCATACTATTACAAGAAAAATGCACAAGGCGATATAGTTGCTATTCTCGACAGCAACGGTGTTGAACTTGCAAGCTATACCTATGACGCTTGGGGTAATATTACTTCTGTTTCTGGTGATGAACAACTAGCTGAGAGCAATCCATTCCGTTATAGAGGATATTATCAGGATAGTGAGAGTGGGTTCTTTTATCTGCAGAGTAGGTATTATGATAGTATTGTTGGGCGGTTTTTAAATGCGGATGATGTAAGAATAGCATTAGTAACAAATGGCATTGGATTACATGGAAATTTATATTCATATTGCTCAAATAACCCAGTGAATCAAATTGATGATAACGGTCATTTTGGTACGCCATTACAGTGGCTTTGCGCTTTTATAGGTGGTTATGTTGGATGGCGTATAGGTGATTGGGTTGCAAGAAAAATTGGCCTTTTTGACGGTCAATGGTGGCAATGGCAAACATCTGCTTATTGGACTGTTAGAGGTCTTGTAGTTGCTGGCGGTGCAATCTTAGGGTGGATTGCAGGAACAGCTTTACTAGGATATTTGAAGGGCTATTTAGCAGCAAATACGGCTGTTTTGACAAGGTTTCCATTACCCATACAAAAGTTTGTTATGTGGTTTCTCGGCATTGGTGGAAATAAAGTCGCTTCTTATCTAACGGAGTTATACAATCGCTATGCTTCGCATATTTTTTCATCGCAGCACATAAAAGATGGAATTATGAGGTTGGGCGGTACTAAACGACAAATTTTCGATAAAATTATGAATGTTGTTACTTTGAAAATGCCGCAAGCAGCAACGGGTTCAAATCAAATTCATACTACAATCAATGGCATTAAAGTTACAATCAGATTTTTTGTGAAGGATGGTACAATACAGAGTGTAAACGCATTTGTTGGATGGACAGAAAGAATTATTGGAAATCTATTGAGGTAAGTGACAAACATGGATATTTATGAATTGGAAAAAACACTAAAAGCAAAAGCAGTTGATTCTTCAGACGATGTTATTAAATATGCTTTGCTTGAAACATTGTCCCCAATTGCTGACTATACTCTTGCGATAACCATACTCAAAGAACATTTTCCTAAGTATAATGATTTCAGAATGGCAGTCCTAATCTCATTTCTGATGTCTACATGGGAAAACTATAAGGAAAATGATTTTATCAGTACAATAAATTCTTTTCTGGAAACTGCGGATGGTGGGCAAAAAGCCATCATTTACTATCTTAATGCTTATGATATTTTTATGCACGATGTAGTTTCAAGCAAACGTGATGAATATCTATCTCTGTTGAATCAGTCTGTAAATTTGGATCAAAAGTTTGTTTACAACTATTATCGTTTAGCGCAGCGTTCAAAAAAAGATAAAGCGAAAGAATTGATTGAAAAGGCGTTGTCTAACATTGAAAAAATTAGCAGTGAAACTGATTGTGAAAGCATGACATTTGAAGATTTTATATCATTTGATGCTTTCTTAAAAGAGCATATCCTTGGTACTATTTTAACACAATCAAACTTTGAAGAAATCAAAAATTTTTATAACAATTGTTGAATGAGTTAAACATTTAACAATGCACAATGGCTCAACTGGGGTCTATTCCCCATCGCCGCTCCGCCCATGAGCGGGCGGGGGCTGTGTTGAAGATTGCCTTTTACAGGGTTACAAACTTTCTTGTTTCAAGGGCTTCAGAAGCGTAAAAACGGACAAGCAATCCAATATCTTAAAAACTGCTTTATTCCGCATACTATTACAAGAAAAATGCACAAGGCGATATAGTTGCTATTCTCGACAGCAACGGTGTTGAACTTGCAAGCTACGTGTACGATGCTTGGGGTAATATTACTTCTGTTTCTGGTGATGAACAACTAGCTGAGAGCAATCCATTCCGCTACAGAGGATATTATCAGGATAGTGAGAGTGGGTTCTTTTATCTGCAGTCACGATACTATGATGGTGTTGTGGGTAGGTTTTTAAATGCTGATCATATTGGCATACCTATACTTACACAAGGACAAATACTAAATGCAAATTTGTTTACGTATGCGGTAAATAATCCTGTAAATTATATAGACCATTCTGGTCATGTTGCAGCGAATGTTGTTGGTGCTGTAATTGGAGCTATTATCGGGGTTGTCGGCGGAATCTTTCTAGGTAATTGGCTTGCCGATGTCTTGAATATTCAAGATTGGTTTTGGCGTCCTGTTTTCGTAGGAGCGGTAGCTGCTTTAGTTGGGGCTACTGCTGCGGCTATTGGTTATTTTATAGGACCTTATATTGCGAAAATGGCAGTTAAATTAGGCGAATATGTTGCTCATTTAATAACTAAAGGAAAGATTTCAATCGGAAGAATTTCAGCATCTGCGAGAGATGCAATGGGAATCACCAAAAACTTGGTGAATAATTTAATAAAAAACGCAAGTAATTTAAAATACTCAAAGACAGCCTTAAACCATATGAGTTCTAGACCGTACATGAAATCTACAATTACAATTCAAAACATAATGAAGGCAGGCAAACCGGTAGCTGATAGTTCACTAAAAAGTGGGTTAAAATGGGTGGTAAAGGGCGCATTCAATGGAAAATCAGGCACTTGGGAACTAGTGGTAGATGTTGCTACAAACACTATTGTACACTATCTGTTTAGGAGTTAATAATGCTTTTTATGATAGAATATCAAATGATAAACTTTAAAGGAAATCCAGTATATATAAAATCAGAAAAGTCTTTTTCTTACCAACCATGGAATAACTGCAATTATTCTTTAATGATTGGTTCCGGTTATAATAGTTTAGATGTTAATTTAGACAAAATGAAAGTGGTGCATTTATCTGGACTAAATCCAATGGAAACATGGCAAAAAGGAAAGGTGAGTGTTCCAACTTCAAAAAGTGGTATTTTAATGTTAAAAAAGGAATCCGAATTTCTTCCTGGAACAGGAATGACATATGCAGAGGGTTGGACTACGACATTTGATAAAGTAACAGGTTGGATTCATATTGGTAAAACCCTATCAATCAGTCAATGTAATTGTGTAGAGTTTGCTGCTAATACTATAGCCGCAGTACATCGAGGTAACCTTGTTGCAATTTTGATAAAACCTGTATTTAAAACGATGTAATATTCAGAAGTGAACCTGTATAATAAATCCACAGTATCAAAACATAAAAAAATCTGGTATAATAAAATCATCAGAGAGGTGTTTTGGAAATAAAATAGTACAGCAAAGAGTGAACCGTACCAGTCAAAAACGGATAACAGAAAAAGAACATACTGCGTTAAAATAAACCTTAAACCGCCCCACATTGTACAGCTAGTGCAACGTGGGGCGATTTAAAAACAAAGTGCTTTTACCCACCCTAAATAGCGATCACAATTCAGAAATCTACTAGACTTTAAACGGAAGTCAAGTGTCTGGCATAAAATACAGTGACGGCTCAAATATTAGCTATTCTTATGATGACAAGGGTAATATTGTTGCTATCTATGAGAATAACAGTCTGACTGAGCGTTATACTTATGATTCGCTCAACCAGCTTGTCAGAGAGGATTCTGCAAAGAGCGGAACAACCACAACTTATAGCTATGACAATGGCGGCAATATCCTTGAAACTAAGAAATATGCGTATGCCGAGGGTGAATTAGGCGATGTAATTTCGACGAACACTTACACTTATTCGGACAGTGAATGGAAAGACTTACTCACCGCTTATAATGGGCAAACAATCACATATGATGAAATCGGCAACCCGCTTTC
>JAAYSD010000101.1 GCA_012518465.1 Clostridiales bacterium | reverse complement strand
CCTTCTAAAGAAACTCTCTCTATACTATAAAAGTTTAAGGAAACAGGTACAACAATTTCTGAAGTTTCCGTCATTCCATCTAAAAGTGTAGGTTCAGTAAAGCCATTTACATACAATGCCTTACGCACTTCTTTTCCATTTTCCGAAATTTTATAATTATTTATTGCATCAAGAAAATCATAAAACCTATTGTAAGGAATTGTCACTTCGAAATCAACTATATTTACACCAACCTCAGCAGAAATCTCTGAAGAAGTATTTGCAGACTCATCATCGGCCTCATCTGAAGTATCTATGAGAATACTCAAGGTTTCTTTATTATATTCCGATAGCTTTAAGCTATATGTCTTTACATAGCTCAAACTATTGACAAAATCTCTTGTTTTATTATCAGCCTCAACAGTATCCATTTTTTCGAAAAACAGCTCCGAAAGGTTTTGATTTTCGTTATATAATTCAACAATAGCATTCTTTATATCGCTCTTTGTATCAGCCTTTTCCTGTGCCTCACTAAGCTCCTTTTGTTTTGTTTCGAGGGTGATATTGCTGCTTTGAATTTTTTGAATCTCAGGTACAACAAACCAAAATACGCCAAGGCCAGAAATCAGAACCATAACAAAAATTATTAATATTATACGCTCTTGTACACTTAATTTCATGTTTATAATGTCCTTTCATTATAAATATAACCTAAACTAGCTATAAACATCTTTTTACTCTTCAGAACCTGAGGATTTTGCCGCTTCAATCATTTCTTGTAGCTTTTCATAATCCGTATGTTCAGTGTCATTTCCTAAAGTCACTTTCATATTCAATGTGAAAGTGATATTCTTTCCATCTACTACACTATCCTTTTCAACAGCATCAAATCCAGGATAAGCAATATCATTAAAATATGTAAGTCCTGTTTCTGTCTTAATATTTCTTAATAGAGTAACATATTTTGAAGGTATTTCAGACGGAACAGTTGTAGACACTGCACTATAAGATACAGTCAAGTCACTGCCATTAAGAACAAGGCTTGTTATCTTAATACTGTTATTATTCTTTGAAATTTCAGCAAAAGGCTCTTCAAGCTTCTTTTTCACATCGGAAATACTCTTAGTATAAGCATTAAACAAAACGCTTGCCTTTTTGGTAGTGTCATTATATTCCTGCAAATCAGTCCTTAGCAAGGTCAATCTATCTACCTCTGCCAAGTCGTCCTGCAAGTCATCTATCTGCCCTTGAACTCTTTCTGTTTCGTTAATAATATTGTTTTTAACAAACTTAAGCCCCATTACCACACCAAAAACAAGCAAAGCACTAGCAGCAGCAAACAACCCTAGTTTAACAAAATAAGCAGCATCTCCCGTACTCTTCTTTGCAATAGTAGTTTCAAGAAGATTTATATGCTCTAAATCCTTATTAGTTTTATACAAAGCGCCAATAACATTAGCAAACTGTGTAAAATTAACCTCACACATAGTGATAACGCTAGACGGAGTGCTTAAAATATGTGTGGGTACATCAAAGCCGGAAACAGCATTTGAAAGTGCAAGAAAATCTGGAATTTCACCGTAAAACAGTATTTCCTTAAGTGGTCTGTAATTTTTCCTGCTTTTAATAAATTGCAAAAGTAAAAACAACTTATCATACACAGCCCTGTTTATATAATCAGGTGCATCATCATAATCGGATGCTGAAATTTTAAAAAAGCTAGAAAATACAAGCTGCTGCTCTTCAAATAAATTGACATTAAGAAAATCTGAATCAACCTGAATCAAGAGCAATGGCATTCTCTGAGCCATTTTTGGCGAATTTATAATAAGTCTTGTGATGGAATTGTTGCTTAGATTAATTTCCTTTAAGTTAAGTCCTAAATGAGTAAAAAGCCTGCGATAGCCATCAACAAGCCTCTGTGGGCAGGCTGATGCTATAACCTTTATCAAAGGATTTTTATTCTCATCTATGGTTTCTCCTGAAATAGTATATGATATATTATACTCATCAGAAACACCAAGTGTACTCCTAATCATGCCGATTAAAGCTACATTATTCTTAATTCTCTTAGGCTTTGGAAGTATAATTTCCTTATGTACAACAGAGCTTGAAGTAATACTTACCTTTGCGTCTTTTTCTTTTACCCCGCTGGTTCTTAGCATATCACTGATTTCTGCCGCTACTAAAGGTACATCAACAACAAATCCATTTGCCACCATATCGGGCGATAAACTTCTCATGGCAGCGTCAAAAACTCTTATTTTATTTCCTCCAAAAACACCTCTAACAAGCTTTATATGCCTATCAGTAACTTCTATTGATAACATAAATATTCCTTTCTTCCCATGCAAGGAAATATATTATTTGCTGCATTTACAATTAATTTAAGCAATCGCATTATAAGAACTAAATATCATCGGATATAAGCCAACAAGAACAATACCAATTCCTATTCCTAGGAAAATAATCAAAAGCGGCTCAATCATGGAAACAAGCTTTCCGATAGCTGTTTCTGATTCCTCTTCATAATAATCAGCAGTTTTTTCAAGTATGCTGTCAAGCGTACCGGATTCTTCTCCGACATATACTATTGAAGTAAACAAAGAATCAAAGATACCCGTCCTTGCTATTGCAGTTGACAAGGATTCACCTTGCTTTACATTTTCAATAACAGTCGCAAACTCGCTTGAAATATAAGCATTATTTAGAGTTGAAACTGATTTTTCTATGCAGTCCACCATAGGAATACCACTGGCATAAAGATTTGACATTGTGCGTGAAAATCTACCCGTATATATCGTACCGATTAGCTTACCTGCTTTTGGTATCCTTAGCTTAAATCTGTCAAACTTTAGTCTTACAGCATCCACCTTTAGCATCACCTTTATGCTAACGATTAAAATAACTAAGACTACCAAGATAATTGGCCATTTATCAATTAAAAAATCACTAATCCCCATTACAAAGGCACTTAATGCTGGGATATCACCCGACATCATTGACTTAAATGTTGGCATAACAAACACAAACAAAGCTATTACTATACATACTGATAATATGGAAAGAATAATAGGATATGTCATAGAGCTTTTTATTTTATTATTTATTTTATGCTCTTTGGCATAATGGTCTGCAAGCCTAAGCATAATGGTATCTAAAGACCCCGCCGTTTCACCTGCATTTACCATGCTAATGAATAATCCGGGGAAAACACCCGGCCTTTCGGAAAGTGCTTGTGAAAAAGATTTACCCTTTTGCACATCTTCATATATATCTAGCAAAATCTGCTTTGCCTTTTTATTTTCCTGCTGTGTATGTAAAATTTGCAAAGCACGAACTAAGGTTAAGCCTGCTGATAGCATTGAGCTAAGCTGTCTGCTGATAAAGGCTAAATCCTTAGTCTTAAATTTATATTTTACATCAGGTGCTTTTTGTTCTTCAATATCACGATACTTTGTCAGAAAAAGGTTCTTTGCCTTTAGCTTTTCCGTTAAATCACGGTAATCCTCAGCGAACTCTCTTCCCTTTACTATTTTACCGTTAATATCAGATGCTACATAGGAAAAAGTTTTCAAAAAAGCTCCTCCAATCTAATCTATAATATTTTATAATATACTATCTAATGCAAGCTCTATCATCTGAGTAAAGGTTTTTTCCCTTTCCTCAGCTGAGGTAAACTCTGGTTTTTTTGCTATTGGCGTATCAGAAATAGTCAAAATACATAATGCTTTTTTATTAAAAAAAGCAGCATTCATATATAAGGCTGCCGCCTCCATTTCTACGGCAAGCACATTCATTTTCTGCCATGCCTTTGTGCTTTCTGCCGCATCATAAAAGGTATCACTGCTAAGCACATTACCAAATTTGCAGGAAATACCAAGCCTTTGTCCTGCACTATACACCCTTCTTAATAAATCAAAATCAGCAATAGGCGTAAAATCCCCAGGAAGCTGAAACTGCCTTGCATAAGCTGAATTAGTGCAAGCACCGATAGCTACAACAACATCTCTAAGCTTAACTTCATCAGAAATAGCTCCCGCTGAGCCTATTCTTATTATATTCTCTACTCCAAAGCAAGAATATAGCTCATGAGAATAAATTCCCATTGATGGCATACCCATACCACTGCCCTGAACAGAAACTCTCTCCCCCTTATATATACCAGTAAACCCTAGCATACCACGCACTTTGTTATAACATACTGAATCTTGCAAAAAATTTTCAGCTATAAATTTTGCACGCAAAGGGTCACCGGGCATTAACACAGTTTGTGCTATTTCACCTTTTTCAGCCTTAATATGTGGAGTGGACATAATATCTCCTCTTTGCAAAAAATTTCGAAATTTATCAAAGCAAATAATCAAATTTACTCTAATATCACCATATGATAAATATTGCTATTTTATTATACCTTTTTACATAAAAAAAGTCTAGATGTAATATTGTTTTTTTTATAAATTTGTTTAAGTTATACAAAATACAGTATTTTTTTTGTATACTTATAGAAAATTCAGGTGCTTAATTAACAAAAAAGTAATAAAATTGAACGGGTATATTTCTAATTTTGTTTTCTAAGTAGTATAGAAAATAATGTAATATATCTTTGTCTGAATACAAAAGCTTCAATAACGCTTTATCTATCCTTGATAAAATTAACAACCCTATCAAAAATATATTTATATTCTGGAAAATCTCTTTCTAGACGGCTTATACACTTATTGCAAAAAGTCTGCCTTTCCTGTGGATTATCTCTCATTGCCTGCTTTGCCCCCCAGATATGCGTATATCTGTTATTATTCCAAAGGCTGTTTTCATCTAAGAGAGTTGAGGCTTTAATTTTTGTATATTCAGCACACATTGAAAGCAAGCGTTGTTCGGCAAATACCATATAGCATAAAAAATCATCGCTATGAACTGCTGATTTCATAAAATATAATGCTTGACTTGTGTAAAACTGCTTAAAATCCTCGTTATTTATGTACAAGAAAGCAGTGTTTAATGCCTTTACATTCCAATTGAATTTTGGAAAAATATAATCCTTCATATTAAAATAATCAATAGGAGGATATATATCGTTATTAACCGATTCATAATGTGCAGCAACAATTTCCGAATTAAGCTCAGGCATTTCCCATAGGATAAAATCATTGTCAATCAGGCATACAGGGCAATCAAACTCCCTGAGAGCCAGAACTTTTCCTGCTGCCCAAAACATTTTTGGATTTATACCGTCTAAATCACATGGAATAATATCTAGCACATTATCCCATAAATCGGTTATCCCAATGCTTTTATAATAATCTAATCCTACTTTATCCGTTACCATAAGTATTTCATTGCCTAATTTTCGCCATGATAAGGCAGATAGAGTCATTGTCAGCAAATCAAAATCCTCTATATAATATTCCTTACCACCACGAGCAAAAAAAGGTGCTGTGCTATTTATATGTAGCCCTAATAATTTTTTATCATGCATTATATTAACTCTATCCCATAGCCAAATTGAGTTATATGCTCAGTAGATAGCCTGCCCTCCTCATCACGTTTACTCTTTTTAGATGTAGTGGTGGTGTATGAGCCTTTAATCAACAAGGATGTTGGAAAAGTGGTTATGTTTCCACTAAAAGAGCCGGACAAAGAGCTGTAAACAAAAGATGATTTCTTTTTATAGCCTACATAGGAGTTTGTAAAGCTTGAAAAAGAGCCATTTGCTCCTGTAAACGAAGTGAATCCGCCCCTCCCTGTGCTAATTCCTCCTTCATGAACTGAAATAACCCTTGGGGGTATGTCGAATGCCAGTTGTAGCCTTATATTAAGCAATGGGTCATCGGCATTTGTATATTTAAGCCGCTGAGCATAGACTTTCCCGCCATTAGCTTCAAGCCATTTGACAAGATTTCCGGCAATATAATATCCTCTAAGTGCTGCTAAGTCAAAATTATCTTTAATTTTTGATGCATCATCAATTTTTTTCCCACAAAGCCATAGACTATAACTCATACAAACCCCTCCTATAAATTAATCAGCGAATCACCTTTTCACCTTATTCTTGCGATTTTCTTCCACAATCTTTCTAGCCATTTCTAATAAAATTATTTTTGTATTCATACCAGGATGCTCTAAAACAACATTTAGTAATGCCGAAAGTAAATTGCTTGCCGAAATTTTGTTTACAATACGCTCTCTTACTAAATCTATTGCATTAATAGCAAGCATAGGAATGTCATAACATTCTTTCTTTGCTAATATATCGTCAATTTCATCAAGGCATTTTCTAGCACAATCTTTAAGCTTGTTATTATTCATGCCCTTGCCTTCGCCATATGCACAATAACAAAGCCACTTTGTCATTTCATGCCCGTATTTTGCCATTAGCCTTTTTATATGAATCCTATCATGTTTTAAGCTCACATCCATAGCATCTATCAAAGTATCAACGCTATCGATAAAGTTATTTGAATAGCCAAGGCTGTTTAGCGAACTTCTTGCTATTAGCCTGCTTCTTTCCTTCATACCGAAATAATGCTTATTCCCCTTGTAATCATAGCTTATGCAATCATATACACCTGAATATCTGAAAAGCAAAGCATATCTAACCTCTAAAATAGGTGGTACTGAGGAAATAGCCCTAGAAACTCTAGTATAAAGGTCGCAATTACCAACCTTATCAATTCCAATCATTTTATTAATGTCAACAATAATTTCAGTAAGAATAAAAGCAAATATCTCAAACACATTTAAAACATTTTTACCACAAATTATTCTGTCCAGCTCTGCTTTAATATCATTACTGGATATAAGCTTTATCAACTCTTTATTTTCTTTGATTAACGCCAAAGTCTTTTCATCAATAGTAAAAGCATTTTCAGAAATATATCTTAATGCTTTTAATATATTTATAGGAGATTTAGAAAATGTATCTTGTTCAAAAATCATCATTCCCTGAGCCTTTGTCCTTGAAATAACCTGAACAACAGCACTTTTTTCGATTATGCTTTCCTTGCCGAAAAAGCTGTCAATAAGCCCTTTTCTAGGATTATACGCCATTGAGTTTATGGTAAAGCCTCTTCTGCGTAAATCAGCTAGAATATCATCGGTATAAACAACACTATCACCTACAACCGACGCCCTATAAGGTGTGACAAGTATTGTATAGCCTTTTATAATTACTAAAATTTCACCTCTTTGGACATTGAGCTTACTTAGTCTAAAATCTCTAAATACATATTCAATATCGGAAACACCGGCATTTGTAATAACATCATAATCAACGGGTGTATTACCCAACAAAAGTTCTCTCACGCATGAGCCTGCTATAAAGGCTCTATACCCTTCATCTTCTAGAGCATTAATAGCAGAAACTATTGGCATTGGCAAATTTATATCCATATACTGTCCTTATTGAAATCTACTAGTCTGAATTAAGCCTTGCTTGTTACTAGCTCAGAACCGTCTTCAGCAAATACAGAAATTGCAGTCTTAGGTGCTTTAATTTGATTTTCATCAAAACGCACCTTTATCTCTTCCTTAAAATCGTGGTATATTTGCCAATAGTCCTCTTTTTTACACCATGCCCGCATTGCAAATACAAGGCTCTGGTCAATCTGGCTGTCAAGACGGACAAAAGGTGCTGATGGCTCATTAATCACTAAGCTATGAGATGATGCAATATCAAGTAAAATTCCTTTAACCTTTTCTATATCAGATTTACTGTCAACAGCAACGCTCAAGTCAACACGCCTTACAGCATTAGCAGAATAATTCACTATTGAAGAATTTGTCAATGTTCCATTTGGTAAAGTTATTCTCTTATTATCAGGAGTATTAAGTATTGTGTAAATAACAGTAATTTCTTCAACTGTTCCTGCGTCTGTGTGTGTATCTATGTAATCGCCCACCTTAAAAGGCTTAAAAATCAATATCATAAGCCCACCTGCAAAGTTACTTAATGCACCCTGCATAGCTAGACCAACAGCTACACCGGCAGATGCAAATAAAGCCGCAAACGATGACATTTCTACACCTAAAATACTAATAACAATTATTATTAAAAGCGCTTTTAATGAAATAGATAAAAAGCTTTTGGTAAAAGACTGTACGCTAGGCTCTATTTTAGCAAATCCCTTTCCTTTTGCTATGCTTTTTACAACTACCTTTATAATCTTTAGTCCTACTAACAAAACTATTAAAGCTATTAATAGCTTTAATCCTGTTGTAGCAGCAAATTCTATAATAACATCAAAAATTTTTTCCATAATCCCTCTACTTTCCAACGCAAAAACGTTCAAAAACCTGATTAATAATTTCATCTGAAATATTTTTTCCTGATAAGCTCATCAAATGCTCTATTGCTGATTGAATTTCTATGCCCAAAATATCCACAGACACATCACTAACAGCAGCATTTAACGCACTCTCTACCCTCTGCTTAGCAAGTATAACGCAAGCTCTTTGCCTTTCATTTGCTATAAAGCCTGCACTAGGGTCAAGATTATCAATCTCAACAGCTTGCTTTACAGAGGCTATAAATTCATCAACATTATGATTGTTCTTAGCAGAAATCATAACAACTCTTGAAAATCCCTGCTTAATAATCGACATATCTATTTTTAAAGGTAAATCAACCTTATTTACAACTGCTATACAATTCTTATCCTTAAGACTTTTTATAAGCTCAATATCATCTTGAGAAATTTCTCTTGAGCTATCAAAAACAGCAATAGCAAGCTGAGAATTTTTTAGCTTTTCCTTCATCTTTTTAACGCCGATTTGCTCGACTATATCATCAGTCTGACGTATGCCGGCACAATCAGCAAGCCGTAAAACAATCCCACATATTACTACAACTTCCTCCACTATATCCCTTGTAGTACCCTCAATATCAGTAACTATGCTTTTTTCATATCCTGAAAGCAAGTTCATCAAGGTTGATTTTCCGGCATTCGGTTTCCCGACAATGGCACAGTCTATTCCATCACGCATTAATTTACCTGTTTCATAGGATTTTAACAGCTTATCCAACTCTGCATTGATTTTTTTCAGCTGCGACTGTATAAAATTCATATCAACCGGAGGTGTGTCCTCATCGGGATAATCAATCCAAGCACTTATTTGTGCTGAAATAGCTAAAAGCTCATCGGTTATTTTCTCAGTAGTTTTAAATAATGCTCCTGATTTTTGTTCATTCGCTGTTTGCAAAAACTGCTTTCCCTCGGCATTTATCACATCAATAACTGCCTCTGCCTGAGTAAGAGAAAGCTTTCCATTTAGCAGCGCTCTTTTAGTAAACTCCCCTCTGCCAGCAGGTATTGCACCTGCATTAATACAGCTTTGCAACACCTCTTTAGAAACAAGCTCGCCTCCGTGGCAAGAAATCTCGACAACATCTTCACCCGTATAGCTATGAGGAGCTTTAAAAATAAGCAAAACTCCGTCATCAAGCTTTTTTTCTTCATTAAATATATTTCCATAGCAAGCCTCATAGCCTTTCATGCTATCTATATTTCTATTAAAAGGCACAAACACTTTTTTAGCAATGCTTATTGCCTTATCTCCTGAAATTCTAATCACTGCCATGCCACCCTTTCCCGATGGTGTAGCAATCGCTGCAATTGTAGACAATTTACTCCTCCTGATTTTTAACACCGAATAATTTAGCGAAAAATCCCTTTTTCCTATCTAAATTAGCTTCTTTTTCTTCTTGACTATTTGTATCTGACAAAATCTCTGTTTCAGCCAGATTTACAATAAAAGGCTTTTTCAGCAGCTCCGAACTTTTTTCTTCTATCAAATACGTCCATACAGCTTGTGGGAAATGCACTTTATATTCTTCAATAGCATTAAGCTCAAGCACTCTGTCCAAAGCATTTTTCACATCTTCAATAATCATTTGAGTCAATTCATCATAATAATCCTCAACAATAATATTATACTCCTCTGAAGGTGATTTTCCCCCCACCCTCATCAAATGTATTCCTCTTTTTAAGTATTCAGTATAATCTATATATTCACTCCAATAATCATTTAAGGTTGAACATAAAATTCTATTTTGAAGTGACATGACTTTATCTTCCCCAAACCTTTGCACTGCCATATTGTATTTTTCCGTGCAGTTTTTCTGCCATATATCAGCATACTGATTACCAAGCAAATAGTCCTTTCTGGAGGAAAAAGTAATATCCCTATGCTTTTCACCTATAAATGAGTATTTCATCAGCCTTATTCTATCATCTAAGCTATCACCCTGAGCTATTCTCTGTACTCTTTTTATCTCACGCAAAAGCACTTTATCATCAAGCCTTTCTGATTGATTAGCTTTAGGATAATGCCTTTTAGGAACAAGATTTTTCAAATTATACTTAACAAATATTTCATCTTCTAGTGATACAAAAAGTCTGCTTTCACCTATATCACCCTGTCTGCCTGCTCTTCCATTAAGCTGAGAGTTAATTCTCTCACTTTGTGCAAGAAAAGTACAAACAACAAGCAATCCTCCTGCTTTTATCACCTTTTCCCTATTTTGCTCATCTCTTCCGCCAAGCTTAATATCGACACCTCTGCCAGCCATGCTAGTAGTAACAGTAACTTTTCCATAATCGCCTGCCTCACTAATTATCTCAGCTTCTTGATAATCATTTTTAGCGTTAAGTATTTGTGATATTATGCCTATTTTTTCAAGTCTTTCAGCTAAAAATTGACTTTCGGTAATACTCTGTGTACCAACAAGAACAGGCTGCCCCTTTTTATTTGCCTGCTGTATAGTAAGAATTATAGCATTCCACTTAGCATCGCTATGAGTAAATATCTCCATCTCCCTATCATTTCTTATCATAGGACGATGGGTGGGTATTTCCGCCAATGGCAAGCCGAAAAGCTGATCAAATTCATCAGCGGCAGCCTTTGCAGTACCTGTCATTCCCGATAGCTTTTTGTATCTTCTAAGATAAAATTGCAAAGCAATCATACCCATAATTTTACCACGCTTTGTAGGCTTAAGCCCATGCTTAAGCTCCAAAGCTGAATGAGCAAATCCCGGATAATGCCTATTAGGTGCGGCTCTTCCGGTAAATTCATCTATCAAGACAATTTCATCATTTCTCAGAATATAATCCTCATCCTGCTTTAACATGAAAAACGCTTTTAGAGCGTCATTTATCTTAGTGCGAATAATTGCATTTTCCTCATCGTATAAATTTTCGATACTAAGCATTTTTTCAACAGCTTCTATGCCAAAATCCGTTAAATATACAGACCTGTTTTCCAAATCAACACGATAACATTTTTGACAATCATCACTAGCACTTAGGCTATTGAGAGCAAAGCAGATTCCTTCAAGCTGCTCATCATGCTCAGCCTTAGTCATAGCAGCGATAACAAGAGGAACACGTCCCTCATCAATCATTATACTATCAGCCTCATCAACAATGGCAAAATCAAGCTCCTGCTGAACGATTTTTTCCTCAGTATCTGCTACAAAATCTCTAAGATAATCAAAGCCTGCCTCCTTAGCAGTAGTATAAAGAACCTGTGCCTGATATGCCTTTTTTCTATGCTCTGTATCGGACTTTGAAGTAATGCATGCCAAGGTTATTCCTAAATAATCATATACTGGCTTCATCCATTTATAATCTCTATCAGCAAGATAATCATTAAAGGTAAGAATATGAACCCTTTTACCACACAGAGCATTCCATACAGCAGGGAAAACAGCGGCAATTGTCTTGCCCTCACCCGTCTGCATCTGCACTGCCATCATTTCATCAAGGCAAATAGCAGCCTGCAATTGTTCATCATAAGGTGTGAGATTTAAAGCCTTTTGTACAGCTATATATACAGCTGCATAAGTGCTTTCTCTACTTTTTTTAATCTTTTCTATTGAAAATTCTTTTCTTATTTCATGAACAATTTCTATTATTTTTTCTATTTGTGCTTTAATTTTTCTATCCATATTCTACCTTTTGTTTGCTTTGATTTTAATCCTCGCCATTTGAACTTTCATCAGATAATTCAACAGCATTAGCTGAAAATACTGGTGTAACTTTATTGTCCTTGTTTTCAAAATCAAGTCTTATGTTCAGCTTTTGCTCCTCTAATTTAGAAAAATTAAAAGAACTTGAGCCTTTTACATCGAATGAATAATCAAAACTTATTCCACTAAAATCATTTAAGTCCTTTACAGTAAAGAATATCTCAAACCCATTAGTAACAGAAAAAGGAATAAGCGCAGAATTCTTAGCCTCGGAAATAACAAAAGGAGTGCTTGTTATTTCTACAAGCTCACTGGGATAATAGCCGTCAGATGCGGCAATAATAGTTATATCATCTGATGATACAGCTAAATTTAACCCGTCTAGCTTATAATTACCTATTACCTCGTTTCCCTGAGAATCAATACCGTTTTTCACACTTCCATTCAGCCTGAATACGGACTCCGCACCCTCAACTGTTGAAATATCAAGACTAAATACAGGAGCGAAAATGATATTTCCCCTTTGAGCAATCTCCATAGCTATGTCAGCCGCATCAGGCGGAGGAGTTTCGCTATTTATTTTATCCAAAATAGTCCTTACATTTGCTACTTCATCCTTATCACTTACATATGCTTGCGTAACAGTATATGAATAATCATCATTACTGGATATAACGTTTGATGTAAAAATAATTTCATGCTTATTGAAAGTAAATACAGCTATTCCTGAAAATATTGCTATGGCTAATACTAAAGCTGTAATTATTATGACTTTTTTCATAATACTTACTCCTGTCCGTACTCTTATTGTTTATTAATATTCACTTAAAATAATACATTTGCGAGTATTGTATGTACAAATATATTTATAAAAATTATAGCATACTTTTTCACGATTGTAAACACATTATAGTATTTTAATCAGATAATATTTGGTGATATTTAGTACGTTTTTAAATTTACATATTTTTCTATTAATAATTTGTTATTTTAGCCTTGACAAATTTTATTTTCCATGATATAATACTTACAATTCTTAAATGTCTAAATTGTTCACATATTTTTGTAAGCTATTTTTACATTTATCTCAATGCTCTATATGAGTTAAATAAATGGCTAAAAGGCTTACAAAAATATGTGTTTTTTTATACGTTTCAAGAAAATTTTTTAGGAGGTGCCTTATGAAAACAGGTACAGTAAAATGGTTTAATTCCGAGAAAGGCTATGGCTTTATCACTAGTGACGATGGAGCTGAAGATGTATTCGTACATTTTTCCGCTATCCAAACAGAAGGTTTTAAAACTCTTAATGAAGGTCAAAAAGTTAATTTTGACGTTGAGTCCGACCCTAAGAACAGCAGCAAATTCCGTGCTGTTAATGTCACATTAGCATAAATCTGGACTTTCAAGAGGCAAGAGTAAGCAAGAGTTTTGCTCTTGCCTTTTTTATTG
>JAAYSD010000100.1 GCA_012518465.1 Clostridiales bacterium | reverse complement strand
TTATAAAACCCCACAGCAGGTTGAAGATGAGATTCTTGCAGCTTAGTAATCTTTCTCTACGTATTAATATCATGCAGAGAGAAAATGTTCAACTTTTTGTGTCCAAAGTATTGACATAGGTCCACTTGGGTAAGCGAACAGCGAGAAGAATTCAAACGATATTTGCTGAAGAACGAAACAGTTGACTTTAATTTCAAAGGCAAGGATTATCATATCCGCATTGTCGGTGCAGATGTTTACCCACAGGGATTTGCCGCTATTGTCAATCACTTATCCGATTTTTCAGGTGTAAATATGCTCTGCGATATTGGCAACGGCACGATGAATATTATGTTCGTCAATGATAAAAAACCGAACCCCCACCGCTGTTTTACCGAGAAATTCGGAACACACCAGTGTATGCTCCAAATCCGTGAAAATCTGATGAGAGTTCATCACGCAGAGCCGCCCGAAGAAATGATTACCCGTGTGCTTCGTTTCGGCACAGCAGATATTGACGGTGAATATCTGAAGACCATTATCCAAACCGCAAGAGAATATGTAGCAGGTATTTTCCGTAGACTGCGTGAACACGGCTACGATTCAAAACTGATGAAGCTGTATATTGTCGGAGGAGGCGGTTGTATGATCCGTAACTTTGCTGAATATGACGAAAGCCGTATTACTGTAAACGATGATATTTGTGCTACTGCTAAAGGTTATGAACGAATGCTGGAAATGAAATTGATTAAAAACGGCGGTGCGTTATGAGTATCAAACGAATGAGCCTTAGGTTTAACTTGGATAACGAAGCTGACCGCAAGGCTTGGGAGCTTTTGCAAAACCTGTCCGGTTCAAAAAACAAAGCCATAATTTCGGCAATCAATGGGTATTTCGAGCAGGATAATAATTTAGCTGAGATAGTAAGGGAAACTATAGCAGAATGCTTGCGGAACATATCGGTAGTACAGGCACAAGCCGAGCCGACAACTGAAATACTGTCCGAAGAAGAAAACGAGCTGATGGATTCCCTCGATATGTTTTTCGGTGAATGACGGCATCAAGATGATGCCGCTTTTTTATGCTCTGAAATGCCCTGCGGCATCACTTTGATGTCCCTTATTGAACAAACACTTTCATTCAAAAAAGGAGATAATTCTATGGAACAGATTAATAGCTATTACAAGAAGAAAACAGTTGATATAAGCGGTAATATTTGCAATGCGATTGAATATTACGACGGAACGCAATTTATTGAGCCATTTTTCGATGGTGAAACCGTTGGATGGGTTCGTGATGTGTTTATCAACCACACAAAAAAGAGCTGTGAGATTCTCATTGTATCCACAGACTTCCCAAATATATGGTTAACAATGAGCTTCGCTGAATTAAGCAAATTTGGTATGGATATTCCGGCAGTCGGTTCGCCTGTATATGTAGTTACAATACAAAAGCGTTGGCACAAGCCTGAAAAGCCGCCATACAAAGTTTACGAATATTGTTATTGTGATGATTATTTGAAAGACTATGAACTGCCTGAATTTATGAAAAAAGATTGATGTCTTACACCATAACAAGCAGGGAACTTGTACGGCAAGTTCCAACTCAAAATCGGCTGTTTAGCCGATTTACTCTTTAGGGACTGCCGCCCCTAATACCCCGATAACAGAAAGGACTGATTTAATGAACAGAAATCCAAAAGAAAAACTTGCCCGCATAGAGATACGGGTAAAACCTAAAGAAAAAGACAAAATCAAACGGCTTGCCGAAAAATGCAATTTATCTATTAGTGAATATATGGCGCAAAGGGCGTTGGGATATGAACCGATAACGGTTCTTCCTGATGTCTTTTTTGATTTCTACAACAAATTGTGCGAGCTATGCAACACAGCAGGATTTACGCCCGAAACAGAAAACAAACTGCTTGCACTTATTGATGAAATTCATTCGGAACTTTTATTACTACGGAAGGAGGATATGCGTAAATGGCAACCACCGGATTCTGGCCTGTCAAAAACAGGCTGAAAGATGTAATCGACTATGCCCGTAACCCTGACAAAACCACTGATAAAAAGTTCTTAGATGAGGATCTATATGCAGCACTCCGTTATGTTGAGAATGATAAAAAGACAGATCAAACGATGTATGTTTCGGGTATCAACTGTCCGAAGCAAAAAGCATACGAATATATGATGGCTACTAAGCGTCGTTACGGCAAACTCGGCGGGAATGTTGCCTATCACGGATACCAAAGCTTTTGTAGCGGGGAAATCTCCCCCGAAGAAGCGCATCAAAT
Source organism: Clostridiales bacterium (assembly GCA_012518465.1). Lineage (GTDB taxonomy): Bacteria > Bacillota > Clostridia > Oscillospirales > Ruminococcaceae > JAAYSD01. The sequence continues at coordinate 10,679 of JAAYSD010000100.1, read as the reverse complement.
CGGACTGGAAACCGCAAGGCGTATGTGGGGCAAGGATTATGAGATAGTCGTCACCACCCATCTGAACACAGATAATCTGCACAATCATATTGTGGTCAATTCGGTATCATTCAGAACGGGCAGGAAATTTGAAAACCATATCTCCGACCATTATAAGCTGCGGGAGATTTCCGACGCAGTTTGTTTGGAACGAGGCAAAAGCGTACTGCCGCCGAGCAAATTCACAGGTAATCGAAAGAAAGACTATTGGATTCACAAAAGCGGCGGTTTAACTCACCGAGATATTCTGAAACAAGATATTGATAAAGCAATTTCAAATACAACCAACTGGAAAGCCTTTGATTTATACTTGAAAAATCTCGGCTACAGCTATACAAGAAACAGCGATTACCGTCATCCCTCCATTATCGCTCCCGGTTGGAAACGCTCTGTCCGTCTTGATTCTTTGGGTAAGCGATATACGCAGGAGAAAATACGGCAGAGAATGATTGATAATCAGAAAAATATTACTCTTTATGCAATTCGTATTCCAAAACGGTATGCACCGCTGTTACAGCTTGAATACGAATTTAAAAAAGCACAGCGTATGGACGGGATGCAGCTTGCGTTTGCATTGATTATTGAGCTTTGGAAGCTGATTACAGGCAACAATATAGAGCCGTCATCCCCAAAGCCTCTATCCCCGGCGCTCCGGCAGGAAGTCAGAAAATTAGATCAAACCTTAAAGGAATACAAGCTTCTTTGTGAGAATCAAATTGATTCCGCACAGAAGCTTGTTTCATTTATCGAGAAAAAATCCACAGATATTTCTGCGTTGGAATCGGAACGGCAGAAAATTTATAACCGTATCCGCCGCCCGAAATCGGAAGTGGAAAAAGAACAGAACAAAGCGGTGGCAAGAGAAATCTCTGCAAAATTAAAACCTTTGCGTGAAGATCTCAAAACCGCAAGATCCATCACCGAGCGGTATCCGCATATCTTGAAATTGCTTGAAACCGAGCGTGCTATGGAAATACAAGTAAAAACAAAAAACAGAGAGAGGAATTATGAACGATGAAAAACACACCGAAAAATATTGCAATAGAAAAACTTTTCCCCTTTGAGGGACACCCCTTTAAGGTTCAGGACAACGAAGAAATGAACGCTTTGATCGAGAGTATTCAGGAGCAAGGTATTTTGTCTCCGTTAATTGTCCGACCAAAAGAAAACACCGCAGATGAATATGAAATTGTATCGGGACACAGACGGTTCCGTGCAGCAGTAAAGGCAGGGATAAAAGAAGTCCCTGCCTTAATTGTTCCCCTTGATCGTGACGCAGCCGCCATCGCAGTGGTAGACAGCAATCTGCACCGAGAGCATATTTTACCATCGGAAAAAGCCTTCGCTTACAAGCTGAAAATGGAAGCATTATCTCGACAAGGCAAACGCTCCGACCTGACTTCCGACCAAGTTGGTCGGAAGTTAGAAACCGCTGAAATCATAGGACAACAAGCAGATGAAAGTAAAAATCAAGTTCGTCGCTATATTCGTCTTACTAATCTTATCCCACCTATTTTGGATATGGTTGATGAGAAAAGAATTGCTTTCACTCCTGCTGTCGAGCTATCCTATCTGCTCCCCGAAGAACAGAGAATGCTGCTGTCGGAAATGGAATACAGCGATTGCACGCCTAATTTATCTCAGGCACAGCGTTTAAAGGCTCTCAGTATACAGGGATTGTTCACGAAAGAACAGTTATCCGCCATTATGAGCGAAGAAAAGGCCAATCAGATAGAGCGTGTGAAAATTCCAGTCCACCGTATTCGTAAATATTTTCCGAAAGACTACACTATTACTCAAATGGAAGAAACTATTGTAAAACTCTGTGAAGCCTACCACCGAAAACGGCTGCGAGACAGAGATTCGAGATAAGGAGGATTTTTATGACTAAAAAAATAGATATTCATTCTAATAATGAGACTGCCTGCATTACAGATTACTTTATTCCCTGTAAAAATGGAAAAATCTTAAATTATGAAGACACTTGCAAATTTGGCGAAAGTACTTTCAAAACCAAAATTGGAGGTACAATTTACGAAGTATCTACTCATTTTAATCCAAAGGGAACACAAAGCGTAATGGAGCAATTCAAAAAATTGATTCTTTCTGAGAATTTAATTTAACCACACAATAGAAAAAAGATAACCGAACACTGTAAAATAAAAATGCCTTTGCAGTGTCCGGTTGTCGGAAAGGAGAAAAATATTATGACAACTAAAAATAAAAACAAGGGACAAATTGCAAATCCTGATGAATTGATTACCGCCCTATATTGTCGTTTATCTGTTGAGGACATGAAAGATCATGACAAAAAGAAAGGCGAGATTGATGAATCAAATTCAATTACGAATCAAAAGCAGATTTTACTTGATTATGCTAAAAAACACAGTTACAAGAATACAATGTTCTTCGTAGATGATGGAATTTCAGGAACTCGATTTGACCGAGAAGCTTTTCAGCGTATGCAGAGAATGGCTGAAAACGGAGAAATCAGCAGAATCATCGTGAAAGATTTATCTCGCTTTGGTCGTGAACAGGTCGAAGCCGGCAGACTGACACAAATCGTTTATCCTTCACTTGGCATTACCTTTATCTCCATTCAGGAGAATGTCAACAGCACTACAGGTGAAGGGATGGAAATGCTGCCGTTTTACAATATTTTTAACGAATGGTATGCAGCTCAGACAAGTAAGAAAATTCGTGCTGTATGGCAGTCCAAAGCAGATAACGGAAAGCGTGTTTCATCATCTGTTCCTTTTGGATATGTGAAAGATCCTGAAAATCGGGAGAAGTGGTTAATTGATGAACCTGCCGCACAAATTGTGCGTAAAATATTTGCTTTAGCGCTTGGCGGAAGAGGACCGTCACAAATCGCAAGACAGTTGGAAAAAGAAAATATTTTAATTCCATCTGCTTATTATGAATCTGTCGGTAGAAAACACTCTCAAAAGATACCGCTAAATCCATGTGCGTGGGATCAGAAAACTATAGTACACATTCTTGAAAATAGACAATATACGGGATGTGCGGTAAATTTCAAATCTACTACTGTCAGTTACAAGGTTCACAAGGTCATTTATAACCCTATCGAAGAACAGCAGATTATTCCTAATATGCAGGAACCGATTATCCCGGAGGAGGATTGGCTAAGGGTACAAGAGCTTCGCAAAAATAAGCGCCGTCCTGCTGCGACAGGACGGCAAAGTCTATTTTCAGGTCTTGTTTTTTGTCCTGATTGTGGTGCGAAACTTTATTTTTGCTCTGCTAAAAGTTTGAATATAAATCAAGAATTTTATTGTTGCTCCAACTATAGATCCGGCAGAGGGACTTGTAAAGTTCACTATATCCGAAATGTAGTACTTGAAAAAATTGTAATGGAAGCTATCAGCGACTTCGCTGATTTTGTTCGCTGTCATGAACCTGTCTTTCTTTATATGATGGCAATGAAAAACAAGGCGATTCGTAAAGCTGAATTTAAAAAAATGCAGGAAACGGTTGAGTACGGCAAGCGAAGACTTGAAGAATTGGAACGCTTGATGGATAAGCTTTACGAGGATAATACTTTTGGAAGATTGTCAGATGATGTTTACGAAAGACGAGTTTCAAAATATGAAAAAGAACAAAAAGAACTTGCAATTACTGTATCCGAAGCTCAAGCCGTTTTAGACAAAGCCGAACAAAAAAGTCTTGATTTGAGATTGCTGCTCCGTACCTTTCGTGAAATGACGGATATTAAGGAACTAACACCAACTCTGGTCAATTCTCTAATTGAGCGCATTGAAGTTCACAACAACGATAAATCAAGCGGTCATTGTTATGTAAAAGTGGATATTTACTTTACAGCGGTCGGAATGTTTAAAATCCCAACCGAAGATGAAATCATTATAATGATGGAAGAAATCCGTAAAAATCCACACGAATATCGTTTTGCAGCATAATAAAGAAACGGTGCAACCTCTTTAGAGATTGCACCGAACCTTACATAGAAAATACTTCCTTATGGGACTTGCCCAAATGACAAGCTTTTAAAATTTTCTTTCTATTATGCTCTACTTAGCCAAACATGTGCTAAATCAAGTGCCTGATATAAGCCGTCTTGCTCGGAGCTTTTCGCCACCATATCAGTAGCATCTTCTTTTGGTGAGGTCAATATAAGCTGCACTCTTACCTTATCTGCCACATCTATATCTCCTATTTTTTTACTGCTAAGAATAGTGAGCAAAGAAACATACTCATCACTCATTTTTCCATAATATAGTTGTTTCCCTTTTCTAACTAAAGGTAAGCCTTTAAATGTAAAGAACTTTGTCTTATTTTCTGCCATATTAAACCGCCTTTCCATATATGTGGTCTTTACCAATCTTGAGTTATTTCGCCTCCGTATACAAAAGCATTAAAATTATCTATAAGCTTTATACCGTACATTTGTCTGGTCTTAAACAATGGTTTCCCATTAATTTGAATAATTACTTTTCTATCAGAAGGACTTTCAAAGATTTCAACAAGATCACTTCCTAAGTCGCCATCTCTATGATTATATCTAAACCATGCAATTGGCTCACCCTCTGCCTCACCTGAATATACCTCCTCACCCGGAAGTGCAAGTAAGTATTGGTAAAGTTCTTTAACCTTATCAATAGTGATAACTTCCCCGTCAAGCTTTCCACTAGCCTCTTCAGAATCGCCAATAATATCAATTTTATGTTCTTCATCATTCCAGCCGAATTCAACGGAATTAACTGAATAAATATAAGGCATCAGCGGCTTTCTAGACATAATATATGACAAATCATAATCAACCCAAGGCAAAGCCGATGCTGAAAATCCATATACAACATCTATACCATCAATTATTCCATAATAGCCTATTACTTCATCTGTATAATCTCCGTTTTCATCCTTGCTATAAATAGGATTCCCTATACTAAGCTTATAATTCTTTGTTGTCTTAGTTTCCTCACCTGTTTCATCGTTAGTAGTTGTTGTAATCGCTTTTACGAAAATACTAGCCTCAGGCTCTGATAATCCATATTTTTCAAGTATGTCTTCGTTTAATTCCACTTCATAAGCAGAGTCAGCTGTAAGTCCAAAAATATCATAAATAATCGACTCAGCCCTTTGCGAATCAGCCTCAACCTTTATAGGTGAAGTAATCATGTGCGTATTAAAGGTTGCATAATCATCTTCTTCTGGCTCTGGCAAAGCTTCTATAATCAAATCCTCTTGATTTTTGCGTCTTACAATAAGCTGGTCTACGGTTGTAGAGTTATCGCTAAGACTATCAATAATACTTAAATCAACATAATAAAGCTTGCTATAATTGGCATAATCATATATTAAGGTAGAAACTAAATATACCTGCTTACTATCCTTTTGCATAATATAACAGCCACTGCCATTAGGCGCATAATTTCCTACATCAAATGCTATACTTCCATCTTTATAATTAATAGTGAAGCTTGCTGATGGCTTTGCCAATCCATATTCATCAAGATTGGCAAGATTTTTACCCACCTCAGCTCCCTGCTCAATCTCAGCAAACGCATTTACAGTGGCATTTACATTCACCTCATTAGGAATAGCACTTTTTAAATCTGGTATCGCAAAATTATCATTGACTTTTTTTATGCTGTATATTCCACTAGAATTGGATATTTCTATATTGGAAATATCATCAGTACTTATTGACGTAATATATATTGTATCGTCGCTGACTTCTGAGCTTTGCGTTTGTGAGCTTTCATTTTTCTTTTCAGGGTCAGTCAATGTCAGCGCTAATAAAACGGCAGATAAAATCAATACAACGGATAATCCGATTATTATAAAGAAAACATTTTTGCTTAATTTTTTCTTTTCCGCCATTATTTATGCCTCCTGCGAGCCCATACCACAATACCACATATAATTACAATTAAAGGAATAACAAGGACAAATATAATAGTCAACATATTTTTTTGTGCTGCTGTAATTTCAAATGCAGGCGTTGTATCCCTTTTCCCAGTGATTGTAATATTGTCTTCCTTGCCACTTATATAGTTAAGTGTTTTTACAAACAACTCAGCATTCTGATAGCTAGAATCTACCAAAAAATCCTCTAATAAAACATTTGTACCACCTAGAGTTATAACCCTGCTGTAAAAAGCATCAAGTCCTTCATATCTAGCTTTTTCAGACATAACTATTGTAGGGAAAGCACCTTTTTCCAAATTAGTATCCAAAGCAGGTTCATAATCACTATCGTTTATAGCTTTTTCAACATCAGCCATTACTGCTCCATCATATGAATTTAGCAATACCTTTGTTGTTATATTATTTTCTTCCTCAAACAATACATTTACAGGGCGTGTATAATATACTGGTACACGTGGTGTTGATGTGGATAAAATTGCTGATATATCGGTTTCAGGTACATTTTGATAGTGTAAATATCCTGTAAAAGGACTAGCATAATCAGATGAAGTCTGATACACGATAGAACGTGGAACCTCTACACCCCAGCCCTTCAAAAAAGCGTCTATCTGTGGTGACTCTGTTTGATTATAAGTAGCAGCATAAATTAGGCTTTTCCCAAACTTTCCGTTATTATCCAACCATTTTTCTATTAAGTCCAAAGCTGATTTTGATAAATCCTTTGCAGGCCCATTTATTATAATTATATCTATATCTTCATCTATTTTAGCATCCTCATTATCATCAGCACCAAGTGATAATAGGCTTAAATCAATATCTTCAATCTGATAACCATTTGATTTTATAAGACTTTCTAAAGAAGCGTTTTCCACCTCATCATATCCATTAGAAATAGCCACTCTTATCAAGTTTTCATCAGTAACATACATAATAGCTGAAGTAAGAGCTTCTTCAGTAGTAAAGCTAGACGAAGTAATATTGCCATAGCTATCTGTACCAACAGCAAAAAAGTCAAGATAATCTAATACTCTATACCTTTTTGTTTTAGTAGATTCAACAATAACCTGATATGAATCAATCTGCTCTTCATATTTATTTGCAAAGTTAGGGTTTTTTATTAAATCTATATATGAAATCTTGATGTTGGAATTTACACTAGTATAGCCTTTTATCATTTCATTGACTTGATTATAATCATATATTCTCCTATATGTTTCATCAAGTGAATTTGATCTCTCGGAAAATTCCTTTTCATTAGCCAAGACATATATATTTACCTCACCATTAAGTGAAGATAACTGCTGCTTTGTATCATCGCCTATTGTATAAATCTTATCCTGAGTAAGGTCAATGCTCGTGCCAAACCTATCAATCACCATTCCGAAAATAATGTTAATAAGAATGATACCAACTATAAACAATATGCTCAAAACAATAGACATACTGCCATATTTCAGTTTCTTTTTATTGATAAACTTCATTTTTTCAATTCCTTCCGTATAAGATTAGTTCCAGCGACGACGCTCCATATTCCTTACAGTAAGGAACAGGAAGCAGATAATAAAGCTTACGAAAAACAAAATCATTCTAAAATCAAAGATACCACTTGTAATTTGTGAGTATCTGCTAAATACAGAAATAGAATACAATGCCTCCTGCAAGAACTTAAACGGTACAATTGCCGCAATAAGCTCAACAGAGAAAAGCAAGAAATTCATCAGCATAGAACCGATAGCCGCTACCATCTGATTTTCGGTCAATGAGGATACAAATATTCCCACCGATATAAAAAGCATACCTAAAAGCATCATGCCAAGTACATTTCCCCAAATACCTACCCAATTCATACTTTCAGTAAATAAAGAAAGTGCAACAGCATAAAACAAAATCATCAGCACACCTATTGAAAAAATAACAACAGCAGATAAAAACTTGCCTACGACAATACTAGTTAAGCTTATCGGTGAAGTGAGTGTAAGCTGGTCTGTTTTTAACCTTCTATCATCTGCTAAAAGTCGCATAGTAAGTACAGGGATAATAATCATCATTATCCAAAACATCATGCTAAAAACACTAGAAATGTCTGCAACACCCGTATATAGTGGCCCTGTTAGAAAAAACAAACCTGATGCCGCAAAAAATACAAACAAAAATACATATCCCACTGGGGAATAAAAATATGAATTAAACTCTCTTTTTAAAATAGCAATCATTGTTTTAATTCCTCCCCATAAAATTCAGCATTAGTCAGCTTAATGAATATTTCCTCCAAGGTAAGCTCAGCACTTTTAAGCAGTAAAATAGGGTATTTTCTCGATGCAAGCCTATTAAACATTTCTTTACGAATATCTGTGTTTTCCTTAGATTCAATGCTGTACTCTGTGATATTATCAGCCATTTCTTTTACAACTATAACTTTTTTCATATCAGGAATAGCCTCAAGTATCTTCTTTACTTCCCTTACCGGTCCCTCAATTCTTACTGAAAGCTTGTGGTCGGCTGATAGATTAGAGGCTAGGTTTTCAGCTGAATCATCTGCCGCAATCCTACCTTTATTAATAACTACAATCCTGTCGCATACAGCCTGCACCTCAGGCAATATATGCGATGAAAGAATAATAGTATGATTTTTCCCCAGCTTTTTTATCAAAGTACGTATTTCAATTATTTGATTTGGATCAAGCCCCACAGTAGGCTCATCAAGAATTAACACACTAGGATTTCCAACCAGTGCTTGTGCAAGTCCCACACGCTGCTGATATCCTTTTGATAGATTTTTAATTAAACGATGACTCACATCACTAATCTTAACTAAAGTGCATATTTCCTCAAGATGCGACTTTTTTGGAAGCTTGCACTTTTTAAGACTATAAACAAAATCAAGATATTCCCACACTGTCATATCGGTGTAAAGAGGAGGATGCTCCGGCAAATAACCGATATTTTTCTTTGCCGCAATAGGATCACTTAAAATATCAATTCCATTAATCCTAGCCTCACCCTGAGTTGATGATAAATATCCTGTAAGAATATTCATCGTTGTAGATTTGCCAGCACCATTTGGCCCTAAAAAGCCTAAAATCTCACTCTCATTAACCTTAAAACTGATATTATCCACAGCCTTTTTACTGCCATAGCTTTTAGATAAATTTTTTACCTCAATCATGGGCTTTTCCTTTCCTTTTATAATTAATCAACTTAATTATAATTTCTTTTTGTGAAAGCTTTGTGTAATATTAATGAGTTTTTTTAACAAAAGCATTAATTTTAACTTAATTTATCTATACCGATACGAATTCTTTTTAAGGTTTCTTCCTTGCCTAAAACAGCACAAAGCTCAATTCCTCCTCCGGGGGTGAATTGTTTTCCGGATACAGCTACTCTAATAGCCCATAAGAGCCAACCATTTTTAACACCAAGCTTTGCAATTAAATCAAACATCGCATTGTGAATTGCATCAAAATCAAAGCTTTCAAGCTGCTCTAGTACAGGCAAAGCAGCATTTAATGCCTCTAATGCAGTTTCAGGAGAAGTTTTCATTTTCTTATTTCTATAAAGCTCTATATCATAATCGGGCAGCTCATCAATAAAATCAACCTGCTCAGGTATATCGGTAAACAGCTCAGTCCTCGTCTGAACAGTTTTTAATAAAAGCTCAATATTTACCTTTTCATTTTTACAGCTCTGCCTTACATAAGGCATTGCTATTTCCTTAAACTTGTCAAAAGGCAATTCTCTTATATAATGTGCATTAATAGCCTTTAGCTTTAACGGATCAAAAATTGCAGGTGATTTTGATAATCTGGAAATTTCAAATTCCTGCACTAATTCTTCAAGAGAAAATATTTCTCTCTCACCTCTTGGCGACCAGCCTAGTAAAGCAATATAATTTAAGATAGCAGGGGTATAATACCCTTTTTCAAGTAAATCATTAAATGAGGCATCGCCATTTCTTTTAGAAAGTTTCTCTTTCTCATTTTTCATAATATGATTTACATGTACATATGTCGGTGGCTGCCACCCAAAAGCCTTGTAAAGCAAATTATATTTAGGAGTAGATGATAGATATTCATTTCCTCTGACTACGTGCGTTATATTCATTAAATGGTCATCTATTACATTAGCGAAATTATAAGTGGGCATTCCATCCGTTTTTATTAATATCTGATCATCTAAAATCTCATTATCCACATCAATATCTCCAAAAAGCTCATCATGAAAAGAGGTATGCCCATCCTCAGGGATAGCCTGCCTTATTACATAGCCTTCGCCTGCATCAAGCTTAGCTTTTATTTCTTCCTTGGTAAGATGTCGACAATGCCTATCATACATGGGTGAAACTCCACTTGCCTTTTGCACTACCGAAAGCTGCTCAAGCCTTTCCTTTGAGCAAAAGCATCTATAAGCATGTCCATTTTCAATAAGCTTTTCAGCATATTCTTTATAAAGCCCCATACGTTCACTTTGAATATATGGACCATAATTCCCACCCTTATCTGGCCCTTCATCCCAGATAAGTCCGCAAGTTTTCAAGGTATTATAAATAATATCGGTTGCACCCTCTACATAGCGTTCACGGTCAGTATCCTCAATCCTTAATATAAACTGCCCATCTCCTTTTTTCGCTAAAAGATAGGCAAACAAAGCAGTCCTTAAATTACCTATATGCATATAACCCGTTGGACTAGGTGCAAAACGTGAACGAGTAACCTGAGTGATTTTATTATCCG
>JAAYSD010000099.1 GCA_012518465.1 Clostridiales bacterium | reverse complement strand
GAGGGAAATGTAGTTTCCGAGGTTAAGAATGGTGAAGATGGCAGCTTTGAGTTTGATGAAATTACATTTACTCAAGCAGATATTGGAAAAACCTTTGTATATACAATTTCAGAGGTGAATGACGAAACTGATAATTATATTTTTGACGGAACTGTTTATACTGCAAGAGTGGTTGTCGAAGATAATGGCGATGGCACTTTAAAAATTACTGCTGCTATTGTAAATGACGCAGGTGAAGATGTAGCTGAAATTCAATTTGTTAATCAATATGAAGAACCGGTAGACCCTAATTATCCTAATCTAGGTGATGGGGATAGTAAAAACCCTGATTCAGGTGTGTCTGAGGCAGCTCCATTTGCAGCATTGATGATGACTTCAGCGTTAGTAGTTCTTGTTTCCAGAAAAAAGGATAAAAAGCTATAATAAAATTTTTTGCAGGCTTTTATACTCCTTTGAATATTGATTAGTTAAAAGATTATTATAATTGTTAAAGCTTGCTGATTTGTCAGCAAGCTTTTCTTTTATGATGAAAAGTGATTAAAATTATAATTATTCAACAAATAAAATGACGTTTTTTGCTTTATCCTACTTGCAAAAAACTCAAATTTATAGTATAATTTAAAAAATTATATATAGAAAGTGTGATAATGAATATGGATAAAGAAATTCTTCTTCATTTAAGCAATTTAGGCAAGATAAATTTCACTGATACAGAGCTTGAAAGCTATGCTAAGGATATGCAGGAGATTGTTTCTCTAATGGATAAGATTAAAGAAATAAATGTTAAGTACGATGATACTAATGATAATAATGCAGTTTCCTTTGATGATTTGCGTGAGGATATTGCTAAGGACAGCTATCCGGTTGAAAGGCTTTTGCAAAATGCAGAACATATGGATGACTGCTACATTGTGCCTAAGGTTGTAGAATAGAGGAGGAATACTATGGATATTGAGCTAAAGAGCCTTAGAGAATTGCGTAAGGCTTTAGATGAAAAGAAAATAAGTGCTTTAGAGCTAGCTAAATTTTATCTAGAAAAAATAGAATTTAAGGATAAAGAGTTAGGCAGTTTTTTAACTGTCACTAAAGAAAGGGCTTTTTCTGACGCTAAAAAAGCACAGGAATTAATCGATAAAGGCGATGCTAAGTCTCTTACAGGAATACCATTAGCTATTAAGGATAATATTTGCACAAGGGATATAAGGACAACCTGTTCTAGCAAGATGCTTGAGAACTTTTTACCACCTTATAATGCCTCTGTTATCAATTATTTAGAAGAAGAGGGCTATGTTTTACTAGGTAAAACTAATCTTGATGAGTTTGCCATGGGTGCTGATACACAGACAAGCTCAATACTAAAGACGAAAAACCCCTATGATTTGGAGAGAATACCAGGAGGCTCTTCCGGTGGAAGCGCAGCGGCTGTTTCTGCAGGCTTTGCTCCTGCTGCTTTGGGCAGCGATACGGGTGGTTCTATCCGTCAGCCAAGTGGATTTTGTGGGGTTACCGGTTTAAAACCCACTTATGGTGCTGTTTCTAGGTTTGGAGCTGTGCCTTTTGCAAGCTCACTTGACCAGATTGGACCCATTGCTAATTCTGCTTATGATTGTGGTATTATAATGAATTGTATTGCGAATTATGATGATAAGGACGCTTGTTGCGTTAAAAATATCAATCGTGATTACCTCAAAGATATCGGAAAAAGTATACAGGGAATGAAAATAGCAATTCCTAATGAATTTTTTGGCGATAATATTAATTCAGAGGTAAAGCAAGCTGTTCTTGACGCTTGCAAGCAATATGAAAAGCTAGGTGCTGTCTTGGTAGAATGTTCTATGCCTGCTTTAGAATACGTTATTCCAGCATATTATTTAATTTCTTCAGCTGAGGCAGCCTCAAACCTTGCTCGCTTTGATGGAATTAAATATGGCTTGCGTGGGAAAGGTGCAACCTATGAAGAAATGCTGAGAGATAGTCGTACAAAAGGCTTTGGCAGTGAGGTGAAAAGGCGTATTCTCTTAGGAAACTATGCATTATCCAGTGGTTTTTATGACGACTATTATATTAAAGCACTGGCTTTAAAGCAACAGATAATTGCACAATATAATAAGATATTTGAAGAGGCTGATGTAATAATAACACCTACTTCACCAAATACAGCAAGGCGAATTGATGAAAAATGCACTCCTGTTGAAATTTATCAGGGTGATGTATGCACAGCTTCAGTTAGCATTGCATCTTTGCCGGCGATAAACACAATTTGCGGCTATGATAGTAAAAATATGCCTATTGGTATGTCTATTGTAGGTAAAAAGTTTGATGAGTCCACACTTATTCAAGTTGCTGATTTATTTGAGAATAATTTTGAGAGAATTTCTCCGCAGTTTTAAATAGAAAGGAATTTAATATGAAATATATACCTACTATGGGGCTTGAAATCCATGCGGAGCTAAAAACAAATTCTAAAATATTTTGCTCCTGTGCTGTGGAATTTGGCGGCGAGCCTAATTCCAGATGCTGCCCCGTATGCACTGGTATGCCCGGTGCTTTGCCAGTTTTAAATAAAACGGCTGTTGAATATATAATAAAAGCCGGATATACGATGAATTGCGATATTCAAAACTTCACAAAATGGGATAGGAAAAATTATTTCTATCCTGATTTGCCTAAGGCTTATCAAAACTCACAAATGCCCCGACCTGTTTGCATGGGAGGATATGTAGATGTTGAAGTAAATGGTGAGCAAAAGCGTTTTAGAATAAATCATATTCACCTTGAGGAGGATGCGGGAAAGCTTGTTCATGATGATTTTGAGGGAGTTTCAAAGGCTGATTATAACAGAGGCTGCATACCTTTGATTGAAATTGTAACAGAGCCAGACTTTCACTCAAGTGACGAGGTAATTGCTTTTTTTGAAAAGGTGAGAATGCTTTTGATGTATGCAGGTGTATGTGATGGCAGATTAGAGCAAGGGTCTATGCGTTGTGATGTTAATTTATCCATAGCACCTGAGGGCAGCGGCAAGCTTGGTACACGTACTGAAACGAAAAACCTTAATTCACTTCGTACTATTGTAAGAGCAATTGACTATGAAATTGATAGACAGATTGAAATTTTGGAAAATGGTGGTTCTGTTATTCAGCAGACTATGAGATTTAATGATGCAACGGGTGAAACAAGCCCTTTACGCTCTAAGGAAGATGCCCATGATTATCGTTATTTTCCCGATCCTGATATTCCTCCAGTTGTTTTAACTGACGAGGAAATAAAAAGAATTGTTGATTCCGTTCCTGAGTTGCCTGAAAAACGCTTATTAAGGTATGTTGAGCAATATGAGCTGTCCGAAAATGATGCAAAAATTATTGTAAATGATTTGCTTATCAGTAGCTTTTATGATGAATGTGTAAATGAATATGACAGCCCGAAAACAATTGCTAATTTCATTGTTTCTGAGCTTTTAAGAAGGATTAATTTAGGTGAAATATCAATGGATAGTCTGCCTTTTTCCTCTAAGGAATTTGCACTTCTTGTTAAGCTTTCGGATACGGATAAAATAAGCAAAAATAATGCAAAGGCTATATTTAGGATAATGGCTGAAAATGGCGGAAACCCTGAAAAAATTGCTGACGAAAATAATATGTGGATTAAAGAGGATAGTGAGCTTTTAAATAAAACAGTATTTGAAGTGCTTGAAAATAATCCAAAGGCTGTTCAGCAGTATAAGAATGGTGATACAAAGGTATTAGGCTTTCTTATTGGCCAGTGCAACAGAGTTTTAAAGGGTGCTGCTTCGCCTAAGGCTGTTCAAGAAGCATTGAGAAAAGCTCTTGATTAAAGGAGAATGAATTGATTGACTTTAAAGATATTGATTTTTCTGATATAAATGAAATTAATACAAGAACGGTACTTTGGGGTAAAGAGGGTATTTATACCCTCCTCACCGTTACCAGTGAAAACGGTCAGGATGCTGATGAATTAGGTGTAAAAAAGCATCTTGATTTTATAAATGAAAAATTAAAGTGGCTTGATGAGAATAAAGCTATTATACTACGTGAGGTAGTTAATCAGAATGGTGGAAATTTAGCTAGAATATGGACTGAGCAGTCCGATATTCCTGTTTCTGAAGATGAAGAGGGAAGATTTGCAAAAATAAATGGTGTAAGGTTTGCTTTTCCTGTTACTGATATGGACTTTTGTACTAGCCTAGTTCCTGCGGGAATAAGTGTGGAGATTGAAGAATATATTGATAAAAATCACCAAAAAAGAGATTGCTTTATTTTATTGTTTTTAGATTGTGTACCTGATTATTTTAAAGGAAATTCACTTGAAATTGAAATTTCTAATAAAGATAATAATATTAGCGTTAAGTTTCATGGAATTGTAGGGTAATGAATATTATGGATATTAATTTAGAAAAAGTGAGCGAAAGCCAAATATTTGAGCTTTGTGAATTTGCTAAAGAAATATGGACCGAGCATTATTTACCTATTATAGGACAGAAGCAGATTGATTATATGCTTGATAAATTTCAATCTGAGAGAGCTGTTAAAAATCAAATTAATGATGGATATTTATATTATTTCATAAAGGCTGATAGTGAAAAATGTGGATATATAGCTTTGCATCCTGAAAATGATTCATTATTTTTAAGTAAATTTTATATCCATAAAAGCTTTAGAGGTAATGGCATTGGCAAAAGAACGTTTGATTTTGTTAAAGATTTAGCTGGGCAGTTTAATCTTAGTAAAATTAAACTCACTGTAAATAAATACAATTCTGATTCTGTGTCTATTTATGAAAAATTAGGTATGAAAAATGTTGATTCTGTTGTATCCGATATAGGAAATGGTTTTGTGATGGATGATTATATTTTTGAATATTCTTTAGGATAAAATGTGAAAATGAAATTTCATAAAAATAAACTTGCAAATCAAAAATATTTATGCAGTTTAACAATTGACATGAAATTGATTTTATACTATATTTATAATATAAAAAATTGAACAAATGCATTTCAAAACAATGATGTTTTGCCCAAGGGGTAAGTGTCATTGTTTTTTTGTGTGCAGGCTGTGGAGGGTTTATGCTAGAAGAAAAGGTACAGGATTTTTTTGGCTGTGATGTGTTTAATGAGATGACCATGCGTCAAAGATTACCTAAAGATGTTTTTAAGGCTGTTAAAAAAACTATTAGCCTAGGCAGAGAGTTACCGGCGGAAGTGGCTGATGTTGTTGCTAGTGCTATGAAGGACTGGGCTTTGGAAAAAGGTGCAACTCATTTTACACACTGGTTTCAGCCGATGACAGGAATTACCGCTGAAAAGCATGATAGCTTTATTTCACCAACTGGTGATGGTCATGTGATTATGGAATTTTCAGGCAAAAATTTAGTAAAGGGTGAGCCTGATGCCTCTAGTTTTCCTTCGGGTGGAATTCGTGCTACATTTGAGGCGAGGGGTTATACAGCGTGGGATCCAACTTCCTATGCTTTTGTAAAAGATGGTACTCTATATATTCCTACTGCTTTCTGTTCATATACGGGTGAGGCACTTGATAAAAAGACTCCTTTGCTGCGTTCTATTGACTCTATCTCAAATGCTGCAATAAGGCTGCTGCGTCTTTTTGGGAATAATCATTCGACTAGAGTTGTTCCAACAGTCGGATGTGAGCAGGAATACTTTTTGATTGATAAAAAGCTGCATGACCAAAGAAAGGATTTAATCTTTACAGGGAGAACGCTTTTCGGAGCGCCAGCACCAAAGGGGCAAGAACTAGAGGACCATTATTTTGGTTCTTTAAAGCAAAGAGTTTCTGATTTTATGAAGGACTTTGACAATGCTCTATGGAAATTGGGAGTGCCAAGCAAGACTAAGCACAATGAGGTTGCACCTGCACAGCATGAAATGGCACCTATTTTTGCTTCTGTAAACATTGCTACTGACCAAAATCAATTAGTAATGGAAGTGCTGAAAAAAACGGCTCAAAAGCATGGTTTGGTGGCTCTTCTGCACGAAAAGCCTTTCGCTGGGGTAAATGGCAGCGGAAAACATAATAACTGGGGCTTGTCCACTGATGATGGTATAAATTTGCTTGTTCCCGGTGATACACCTATGAAGAATGCACAATTTTTACTTTTTTTAGCTGCTATTATACGTGGAGTAGATATATATGCTGATTTGCTTAGGCTTTCAGTAGCCACAGCAGGAAATGACCATAGATTAGGTGCTGATGAAGCCCCTCCCGCAATTATTTCTATTTATCTTGGTGAGGATTTAACAGAAGTTGTCGAATCAATTGTATCAGGTGCTGAGGTGTCGGATAGGAACAAGCAGTTTGATATTGGAATTTCTACTTTACCTAAGTTTCCAAAAGACCCAACTGATAGAAATAGGACTTCTCCTTTTGCATTTACAGGAAATAAATTTGAGTTTCGCTCCGTTGGCTCGTCATTAAACGTTGCTGGCCCTAATATTATACTAAATACAGTTGTAGCAGATAGCTTAAAATATTTTGCAGATGAGCTTGAAAAAGCTGATAATTTTGACAAGAGGCTTGAAGAGCTTTTAGTAGAAACAATTAAAAAGCATAAGAGAATTATTTTTAATGGAAATGGATACGATGAAGAGTGGGTCAAGGAAGCTGAAAAAAGAGGACTAAATAATTATAAGTCAACTGTTGATGCTGTTCCACATTTTGCAGATGAAAAAAATATTGAGCTTTTCACAAGTCAAAATGTATTTAATGCTCTTGAAGTACATTCCAGAACAGAAATTCTTTTAGAGAATTACGAGAAAACCTTGAATATTGAGGCATTAACTGCACTTACAATGGCTAAAAAAGAAATTTTACCTGCAGTGTTGAAATATAGTAAAATGCTTTCTGATTCAGCCTTTTCAAAGAAAACTATCGGTATTTCAGCTGATACGGAAATTTCTCTTGTTAAGAAAATAGATGTTCTTACTTGCAGTATGTATAGGCAGATAACTAAGCTTGAGGACGCTTTAAATAATGCTCATGGAATTAAAAATATCAGAAAACTTGCACAATATATGCATGATGTTGTATTAACTGCAATACAGGAGCTGAGGATAGTTGCTGATGAGCTAGAAACATTTATTGGTGCAGAATATTGGCCTTTCCCAACATATACTGAACTTTTGTTTAATATTTAATAATTACTAATTATAATCGAATTTCGTTAATAAAGTGGTGAAAAATCTAACAGGTATTTCAATTCTTATGTACACGATTTATGAAGCTTGCAGACTTTGTTTGCAAGCTTACTGCTATGGTAAAACCATAGCAGTTTTTTTGTGATTTATTCACAGACAGAAATTTTTAGGCTTATTTTACTTGACTATGGTTTTTTAAGTATGTATAATAATTATATTAGCAATTGCTTATATAGGCATTAAACCTTATACATAGTCACGATTAAAATTTGATAGAAAATTTAACAAAACCTTGATTGGGGTTAAATTATATTTTTGCAAGGATTTTAATCATTGGTTAGTATTTGTTACGGAGATTTGATATGAGTAAAAAGGCAGTACAATCAATAGTTATAGTAGTGATAATTTTAGTTTTAATAGGTGGAGTGTGGGTTTTAAAGCACAGAGATGAGCTTTTTAAGGATAAAACTAATAGTAGTGTATCTGAAATAAAGGATAAAGTCGATGAATCACCTTTTGCTTTGGAAATTACGGGTGATAGTGTGCAATTGGATAAGCTGAAAGGCTATAATATTCCGATACTGCTTGATTTCAGCGGAACTGATTGTCCTGCTTGCGTTATTTTAAGACCAACTTTAGAAGAATTAAATAAAGAGCTTGAAGGAAAAGCATTTGTAAAAATTGCTGATATATGGGCAAATACAGCCTTAGCCGACGGTTTTCCTGTGAGGGCAGTACCTACTATGTTCTTTTTTGACGGAAATGGCAAGCCTTATGTTCCTCCGGAGGATAATCCTGATGGGTTGATTATGTATAAGGATAAGCAAACAGGTGAGCATATCTATACTGTTAAAGAAGGTATTATGGAGAAAGAACGGATTTTAGCTATATTTGAGGATATGGGCTTATTAATTGATGATTAATATCCTTTCAAAGGAATTATCGCAAAGCCAGTTTCCTCGTTTTATAGATGATTTATAATCATGATTTAGTACTAGAATATTAAGAAGAATAGAAGTATTCAGTTTGGCGGTAAATATGTTTGATTTTTTAAATAATTTATTAGAGCAGCTTTCTAGATTGCTTACGGAAAATATATGGATTTCTCCGATTATTGCACTATTTGCAGGCTTTCTGACGTCATTAATGCCATGCTGTATATCTACGCTGCCTCTTGTTATAGGGTATGTAAGTACATCTGAAGATAATAGCAAAAAAAGAGCATTAAAAATATCCTTAATGTTTTCTTTAGGAATGACTATTACATTGACGATTATTGGAATACTGGCAGCCTTTGCGGCAATTTTTTTAGGAAGGCTTGCAGGAAACTGGTGGAATATAATTTTAGCTGTCATAATGGTGCTTATGACACTTCAGATATGGGAAGTAATTAATATAATTCCTTCTACTAATGCCGTTTCAAAGAATAAAAAGCGTGGTTATCTAGGTGCATTAATAGCTGGACTTTTAAGTGGGTTGTTTTCTTCGTCCTGCTCTACACCTGTTTTAGTAGCATTATTTACTATAATAGCAAGCTCAGAAAGCTTGATATTAGGCATTGTTTTACTGCTATTTTATTCAGCGGGAAACAGTATTTTATCAATAGTAGCAGGAGTATCAACAGGTGCATTGAAGAATATTTCTCAAAACCCATCTTATGGTAAGATAAGTATTTTTATAAAAGTTGTCTTAGGATTATTGATGTTAATTTTTGCTCTTTATCTCTTTTATATCGCTTTTTAAAACATTTTTCGATTATAATATTGACATTTGTATTTTTATAATGTATTATTTTATATAATGGTAATAAATTATTAATATATGTGTAATTATTTTGATGTGATATTTTTATTAGTAGTAACTGTATTATATAATTAAATTATATTAGGGGGAGGTTGTAATATGGCGATAAAGAAAAATAATTTTTCTTATGCTATTAAAAAGCTTTGGAATGATAATGATGAAGGCGAAAGTGAAAGCTTTAGCAAATATATTATTCCCGAAGAAAATATCTCAGCTAATGCTGCTGATGTTACAGATGTTAAAGATATTTCAGAAATTGATGCTGTTGAAGCAGCATCAGAACCCTATTATAAACCCACTGTACAAAAAAGCTATGAAAAATCTGAAAATGAAAATATGCAGATTACCTCTATTTCAAGCAGTACATATATAGATGGCAGCATACGTTCTACTACAGATATTAATATCTCAGGAAATGTAAATGGTAATGTTGAAACTACAAAGAATATTCGTATAAGTGGTACAATAATCGGTGATGTAAAATGTTCTGATTTAACTATGATTGATGCGTCTTTGCAAGGAAACGTAAAGACAAAAGGACATATGAGCGTTAATAGAGATTCTATAATAATCGGTGATGTTGATGCAAATGAGCTTGTATTGAATGGGAAACTAAAAGGAAATCTATGTACTTCGGGCAAGGTGGAGCTGCAGGAGGATGCTGTTATTTTTGGAAATATAAATGCAGCTTCTATCTATATTGCAGAAGGTGCTGTTGTACAAGGACATATTGACACTACATATTTATCAGATAATGAAAACGACACGGTTTTTCCAGAGCAGATAGTTATTTCATAAAAAATTTATCGAGTCTATCCGTCGCCTATGCTGACGGATTTTTATTAGTAGGTATATATAAGAAAAATTACTGTAAAGGTTAAAGTAAGCAATTAAATAGGTGAGCTAATGAAAATAGTCATTCAAAGGGTAACTGATGCTAGTGTTAGTGTAAATGGCAATGTTGAAGGGAAAATAGGAAAAGGCTTGTTAGTTTTTCTAGGTGTAATGAAAGGCGATACTAAGGATGATGCAGATAAGCTTGTGAAAAAGCTTGTAAATCTTAGAATTTTTTCTGATGAACAAGGAAAAACGAATCTTTCACTTTTGGATATAAAGGGCGAATTGTTGATTGTATCACAATTTACTTTATGTGCAGATACAAAAAAAGGAAATAGGCCCAGCTTTGTTTTCGCTGAAAATCCTGATGATGCAAATCGGTTATATGAATATTTTATAACTAGTTGCAAGAGATATGTTGAAAGCGTGAAAAAGGGAATTTTCGGTGAAGATATGAAGGTTTCATTAACAAATGATGGCCCTTTTACTATAATATTGGAACATTAATTTTTTAATACCATTTAAAGTTAAAAAAATGTGAACATTTTGTTAAAAGTTATGATATATTTACAAAAATCTATGAAAAAAATATTCCTTTTAACTATTGAAATTTAATTTGATATGGTGTATAATCTTAATAAATGTTATAAAATTAATGTCGAACTAGGTTAGATTTTGTTCTATTTTGCATAAGAACAATGTAAATTTGTTCACAATTATAAGGAATAAGGAGTTTTTATGGCGATTTTTGATACCACATCTTTTAGAATAACAAGTCAAGGCTTAGATATTTTATGGAAAAAGCAAGAGGTTATTTCACAGAATATTGCTAATAAGGATACGCCAGATTATAAGGCAAAGTATGTTGATTTTTATTCTGTACTCAAG
>JAAYSD010000011.1 GCA_012518465.1 Clostridiales bacterium | reverse complement strand
CTTTTAGCTGATGGCAGCTCAAGAATTAAAAAGAAGATTGCTATTTTAGGTGGCTCCACGACTAATGATATAAAGAATATGCTTGAGCTTTTTTTGCTTGATAACGGTATAGAACCGTCTTTTTATCAGTCTGAATATAATCGCTTTTGGCAGGATGGAGTTTTCTCAAATAAAGAGCTTGATGAATTTCATCCGGACTTGATTTTTATTCATACTACAAATAAGAATATTGAAAGCTATAATTTTAATTTAAAGCTTAGTGCTGAAGAGGCAGAGCAAAATATTGAAAATGAGTTTTCACGATATAAAATGATGTGGGAGGCTGTTTCTGAGCGATTTTCTTGCCCGATAATACAAAACAATTTTGACCAGCCGACAAGCAGGATTTTGGGAAATAAGGACTTTTCGGATATACATGGCTTTGTATATTTTATTAATAGACTAAATATGATGTTTGCTGAATATGCAGGCAAGGCTAAAAACTTTTATATCCATGATATAAATTGGCTTTCAGCACAATTTGGGCTTGATAGATGGGCTGACCCTTTACATTGGCATATGTACAAATATGCCCTATCAATGGAGGCGATACCTGTTTTTGCATATTCTTTAAGTAATATCATTAAATCATTATACGGTAAGAATAAAAAAGCACTTGCCCTAGATTTAGACAATACCTTATGGGGTGGTGTAGTAGGAGATGATGGGGTAAACGGCATAGAAATAGGACAAGAAACTCCTACCTCACAGGCATATCTAGCTTTTCAGTCTTATTTATCTAAGCTTAAGGATATAGGAATTACGTTGACTGTTGTTAGTAAAAATGATGAGGAAAATGCTGTTGCAGGACTTAATCACCCTGATGGCGTGTTAAAGCCTGATGATTTTACAATCATAAAAGCTAATTGGGAGCCAAAGCACCTTAATATTGAGGAAATTTGCAGTGAGCTTAATATTCTCACTGATAGTGTTGTTTTTCTTGATGATAATCCGGCAGAACGTGAAATAGTCAAAGGAATGCTGCCCACTACTGCTGTACCCAGCTTTGATGGTGTGGAAAATTATATCAGGATACTTGACAGGGCAGGATATTTTGAGGTTACTGCTTTATCCGATGATGATTTAAAGCGTAATGAGATGTACAAGGCAAACTTTGAAAGAGCTAATATGCAAAAAAAGTTTGAAAACTATAAGGATTATTTACTAAGCCTTGACATGAAGGCTGTTATAGAGGGCTTTGTGCCTATTTATTATGAGCGTATCACGCAGCTTACTAATAAGAGTAATCAATTTAATCTCACTACAAAAAGGTATACAGCAGCTGAGATAGAAGCTGCAGCTAATGATAACAATAAAATTACGCTGTATGGAAAGCTTGTTGACAAGTTTGGAGATAATGGTGTTGTTTCCGTTGTTATTGCTGAGGCTAATCCACAGGAAAAGAATGTTTTTGACATTAAGCTATGGCTTATGAGTTGTCGTGTGCTAAAACGTGATATGGAGCTTGCAATGCTTGATGAGCTTGTTTTACAGGCAAAGAAAAAAGGAATCAATAAGCTAAAAGGATATTATTATAAGACAGCAAAAAACAATATGGTAAGTAATCTTTACGGAGATTTCGGGTTTAAGCGTATTTCCTTGCTTGAAAATGGTGACAGCGTGTGGGAGCTTGATATTTCCGATTATAAGAATAAAAATCATGTTATTGATGTAAATTGAAAAGGAGATTGTTATGGATATTTATGAAAGATTAAACAAGGTTTTTAGAAAGGTTTTTGATGACAAGAGCATTGTTGTAAATGCTTCTACAACAGCAAATGATATTGAGGACTGGGATAGTCTAGAGCATATAAATCTAATCGCAGCAGTTGAGCGTGAATTTAAAGTAAAATTTAATATGAAGCAGGTTTCAGGAATGAAAAATGTTGGAGAAATGGTTGAAATAATCCAAAAGAACGGAAAAAGAGTATAGTCACCTAATTTTTCTAAAGATAATTAATCACCTGCCGATATAATAAAATATCGGGGGTGATTTTTTGTTGTCAATAAAATCTTTTTATCAAAATGATTCTATAAAAAATGATTTTGATAGTTTTTTAAATAATATTTCATTAGATAGGAAAAGTATAAAAAGCTACGGTAAATTTGATAGTTTTCATACCACTGCAAATGATAGCTTAAAAATCACAGACAAAACCGATTCAGAAAGTGATATTGACGCTTTAAAACAAGATGCCGAAAAAGTCTATTCTGAAACGGACAAGGTCGTAAAACGTTTAAGAGCAGTTAAAATTGCTCGCAAAATAGCAAGGGGAGAATATGTATCGGCAAGCGAAATAAAATTTATTAAAACAGCTGATATTAATTCTTATACAAAAGCTATAATGGCGAATTATAAGCGAAAAAGCATTGAGCTGCATACTAAATATAAAAATGACAGCAAGGCAAATGCAGAAATAAACAATGAGAAAAATTATGCCCTAGTAGCAGCTGATAGCGAACAGGCAGATTATTCAATAAACGCCATTGACAAGCTGCAAAAAAATAAAAAGTTGAAAATCTATGCTGACAAGAATTATCCGATATTTAATTTTAAAGTATGAATGGTGTAATTTCAAGGAGGATTTCCTCCTTTTTTTTCTTGTTTTTCCATAGTATTTTTCACATTATCAAGTCGCAAAGATTAATTTTTTTGGTAAAACGGACAAAATTCGTCCATTTTCAGCTTTTTTATTAACAAATCTATTGACATTGGAGTTAGAGTACGCTAACATATAAATATATAAGTAGAAGTGTCGAATTTTTTAAGCTAATTTCTAGTATGGAGTAGAATTTATGATGATAAATAAACGCCTTATCAATACTGTTGATAAGAGTAAAAAGTACATTGCTTTTCATGTAATTGCTCAAGTAGTGAGTTTAATAGCAAATATAATTGTTATTTTTACGCTTGGCTTCTTTTTGGAAAAGCTATTTACAAAGGAGCTAAGCACCAAAATAATCTTTATTGTAATTTTAATTGCAATAATTACAATTTTAATTAGATTTACTTGTTCTAAACTCATTGCAAAAATGAGCTTTTTAGCCTCAAAATCTGTAAAGCTAGTTTTACGTGATAAAATTTATCAAAAGCTTTTAAAGTTAGGCAATCGGTATAATGAAAAGGTTTCCTCAGCTGAAGTGGTACAGGTTTCAGTTGAAGGTGTTGACCAGCTAGAAACATACTTTGGTGGATATTTGCCACAGTTTTTTTACAGTATGATAGCACCTTTAATATTATTTGTCGTGCTGTCTTTCGTTAGTTTTAAAGCAGCTATTGTATTACTTATTTGCGTGCCTCTTATACCGATTTCAATTGCACTTGTGCAAACCTTTGCAAAAAAGCTTTTGTCTAAATATTGGGGTAAGTACACTTCCTTAGGCGATACTTTCTTAGAGAATTTACAAGGACTTACCACGCTGAAAATTTATCAGGCTGATGAGATTAAAAACAAGAAAATGAATGAGGAAGCTGAAAGCTTTAGGAAAATTACGATGAAGGTGCTAGTCATGCAGCTTAATTCCATTACGATTATGGATTTAGTTGCATATGGTGGGGCGGCATTAGGTGTAATTTTCGCTGCGAGTGAGTTTAACAGTGGAGCAATTTCCCTTATGGGCTGCTTTGCAATAATACTTTTATCAGCTGACTTTTTTATACCAATGCGTCAGCTAGGCAGCTTTTTTCACATAGCGATGAACGGCATGGCTGCAAGCGATAAAATCTTCAGATTGCTGGATATTGAAGAACCGATTGCTAAGAATAGACAAATTGATAAAAATAATTATACCGTAAAAGCAGAAAAACTATCCTTTTCCTATGATAATGAAAGAATGGTGCTTAAAGCTATTGATTTTACAGTACCTATGAAAGGTATGGTCGCAATTGTCGGGGAATCCGGTTGTGGAAAGTCAACAATTGCCGGAATACTTACAGGCAGAAACACAGGATATATCTCTTCTATTAAAATAGGTGGAATCGAGCTTTCTGATATAAATGAAAAAAGCCTAATGGAAAGCATAGTTTACATTAGTCATAAAAGCTATTTATTTAAAGGAAGTGTTAGAGAAAATCTTCTAATGGGCAGGGCTAGTGCTAGTGACAGCGAGCTTTGGACTGTACTGGACAGGACAAACTTGTCAAGCTTTCTAAGGCAACAACAGGGGCTTGATACTGAGCTTTCTGAAAGAGGTGCTAACCTTTCGGGCGGTCAAAGGCAAAGGCTTGCTTTGGCTAGGGCATTACTGCATGATGCCAGCGTTTATATATTTGACGAGGCAACCTCAAATATTGATGTGGAGAGCGAAAACCTCATAATGAATCAAATTTATTCTTTATCTAATGAAAAGGCTGTAATCGTTATTTCACATAGAATAGCAAATATTATAAAAGCCGAGAACATTTTAGTAATGGATAAGGGAGAAATAAAGGAAGTCGGCAAGCATTTGCAGCTACTGAATAAAAAAGGCATATATTCACGCCTTTGGAACACTCAGCAGGATATCGAAACGCTTGGAATGGGGGCGATTATATGAAAAAGGAAAGGAGTTATCCACAAGTTGTATTAAAGCTAATTGGCTTAATAAAGCCATTGTCAGGATATATGTTCCTTGCAATACTAATGGGGGTCGTAGGTTTTTTGTGTGCGATTTTCATTACTATTTTCGGTGGTTTTGCTATTCTATCAGCAATGGGAATAAGCCAAGTTTCTTTAAAAGCATTATTTATTAGCGTTTGTATTTTTGCAGTGCTAAGGGGTTTTTTACGTTATGCTGAGCAGGCTTGCAATCACTATATAGCGTTTAAGCTATTGGCATTAATAAGGGACAAGCTGTTTAAAGCATTGAGAAGGCTGTCACCGGCAAAGCTGGAGGTACGTGACAGAGGAAACCTCATTTCCTTAATAACCTCCGATGTTGAACTTTTAGAGGTGTTTTATGCACATACAATTTCACCTATTGCCATTGCGATAATAGTATCTGTTATAATGATAATTTTTATTGGACAATACAGTATTTTTATGGCGATGTTAGCTATAATAGCTTACATTACGGTAGGTATTGTTATTCCATATATAATTTCAAAGCATATTGCACAAAAAGGCAGGGAGTTTCGCAAAAACAGTGGTAAGTTAAGCAGCTTTGTGCTAGACAGTTTGCGAGGACTGTCAGAAACTATCCAATATAATCAGGGTGAAAACAGGAGAAATCAGCTTAATTCACGCACTGAGGGACTAATTGAAATCCAGTCGAAAATGAGTAAATTAACTGGTAAAAACCAAGCTGTTACAAATTCTGTGGTATTAGGCTTTGGCATTTCTATGCTTGCACTTTCATCATTGCTTTATAGTAAGGGAATCATAGGCTTTGATGGGGTGATTGTAGGAACAATTGCTATGCTTTCTTCCTTTGGTCCGGTAATTGCTGTGGCGAATCTAGGCAGTACTTTGCAAAATACATTTGCCGCTGGCAATAGGGTGCTTGATATTCTTGAAGAAGAGCCTGTTGTAACTGATGTAACAGGCATGAATGAAACTAAGTTTGATGGTGCTGAATGTAAGGATATAGGCTTTTCTTATTCCGATGAGGAGATACTTAAGGGCTTAAGTCTTGAGGTAGAAAAGGGTAAGATTACTGGAATAAATGGTAAAAGCGGCAGTGGGAAATCCACTTTATTAAAGCTTTTTATGAGATTTTGGAATGTGCAAAAAGGAAAGGTTCTTATTTCAAATAAGAGTATAGATGAAATAAATACATCTGATTTAAGAAAAATGGAAAGCCTTGTTGCACAGGACACACATTTATTCAATGATACAATTGCTAATAATTTGCGTATTGCAAAGCCTGATGCGAGTGAAGATGAGATATATTCAGCTTGTAAAAAAGCGTCTATCCATGATTTTATACTTTCTCTTCCTAAAGGCTATGATACTAATCTAGGTGAATTAGGTGATACCTTGTCAGGCGGGGAAAAGCAAAGAATTTCACTGGCTAGAGCGTTTTTGCATGATTCACCATTTATGCTATTGGACGAGCCTACAAGCAATCTTGATAGCTTAAATGAAGCTATTATACTAAAATCATTATATGAGGAAAAACAGGACAAGACTGTTATGCTTGTTTCACATAGAAAATCAACTATGAGAATTGCTGATAAAGTATATTCAGTAGAAAACGGTCGGATAAGTTAAATTTTAGATCAAAGGTGCTTAATTCTTTTTGAAAAGGAAAGGCACTATGGCAAGTTAGACACAGCTAATTTTTAGGAGATGAATATGAAGGTATCTAAAGTATTATACATAATTTTAGGCTTTATAGGTGTTGGGTTAGGTGCGGTAGGTGCTGTTGTACCTCTTTTACCTGCTTTTCCATTTTTACTTTTGGCGGCATTTTGCTTTGCTAAAAGCTCAGAAAGGCTAAATAACTGGTTTATCAATACTAAGCTATATAAAAACAATCTTGAAAGCTATGTCAAGGGCAAGGGAATGACATGGAAAACAAAAATTCGTATTATGATTATAGTTACCATAACAATGGCGATTGGTTTCATCTTTATGGGAAATGTGCCTATTGGCAGAATTATTTTATCAATAGTATGGATAGGTCATATACTTTATTTTATTTTTGGAATAAAAACAATAGAAAGTGTACATGATTAGCAATACTAATCACTGCAATCATTACTTATGCTTGATTTTAAATCTTAATTTAATACAATAATTAAAAGGAGAGCTTTCTCTCCTTTTAACTTATTTATTCTCTTTTTTAATCTTCTTTTTTTCTTTTATCGATTGAATAACGTGATTTGTCGCTAAAATAGGATTGTGAAACAACATAACAGGGCCGGAAAATTTCATAACCTCCCTAATCCTTTCTCTCATCGCAGGTGAGTAACAATGCACCTTGCAGTTTGAGCAGAAAGTTTTGTTTTCCATAAAGGGGCATTTATCCGTCCTTACTCTTGCATAGTCGGCTAGTTTTTGACACTCAGGACATAGCTTCTCCTTTGTGCGATGATGATATTTACAATATATTTTAATCATTTTTTCAACTATAAGCTTTTCACGTTCTCTTTTTGATTCAATAGATATTTTCTTTTTTGACTTGAACAATACATTACCCCACTTTTATATAGTAAGCATAAAGGCCTTCTCACCAGCCTTAAATACCTCTAGCTCAACGTCAAATACGTTTTTAATGGTTTCGGTATTTACCATATCAGACGCTTTGCCTTTTGAAATTATTTTGCCTTTCTTCATTGCTATTATTTCATCACTGTAATATAAGGCTTGATTAATATCATGAAGCACCATTATAATACTAATACCAAAGTCCATATTCAGTTTTCTAACAAGCTTTAAAATCTGTAATTGATATGAGATATCAAGATAAGTAGTAGGCTCATCTAAAAAAAGGATATCCGTACTTTGTGCCAGTGCCATAGCAAGCCATACTCTTTGTTTTTGCCCACCTGAAAGCTGTGATACAGGCTTGTCCTTGTATTTAAGAGTATTAGTTATTTCAAGAGCTTTAGTTATTTTTTCTTCGTCCTCATCAACATTCTTAGGTATGCCAAAGCTCTGATAGGGCGTTCTTCCATAGGATACAAGGTCCTTTACGCTAATATCATGTGGTGCAGTATTGTATTGATGCACAATAGCTGCCATTTTCGCATAATCCTTTATTTTAATATCATCAATATTCTTATCGGCTAAAAGTATCTTTCCTTTATCAGCATGGAGATTTTTTGTCATTAAATTAAAAAGTGTGGATTTTCCGCAGCCATTAGCACCAATAAGCGTGGTGACAATCCCCTTTTTTATATCAAAGGTTATATCATCGATAACCTTATTCTTTCCATAAGAAAATGATAGACTTTGTACATTAAATAAATTATCCATTATATCCTGCTTTAGACCTCCTTAATAAAAAAATGAAAAATGGCCCGCCTATAACAGACATAATAATCGATGCATTGATTTCATAAGGAGGAGCGATAGTTCTGCCAATTGTATCAGCAAATAGCAGTGTAAATGCACCTAAAATAATGTTGTAAGGAATTAACACTCTGTGTTTGCTGCCAACTAACAGCCTTGCAATATGTGGTACAATCAGTCCTAAAAAGCTAATAGGACCAATTATAGCAGTGCTGATAGAAGCAAGCATTACAGCTATTACTGATATTGCCAAACGGCTGTTTGTTACATTTATACCTAGTGATCGTGCTGTTTTATCCTCAAGCGAAAGCAAGTCACAACGCTTTATTACAAAAAGACTTGCAAAAAGTCCTACAATGGTATAGTAGAATAAAACCTTTACATCATCCCATGTTTTCATAGTAATATTTGCATTTACAATACCAGCAACGCCTGAAAGGGTACTTCCTGTGCCTGCATTAAAAGCATTCATAAACCCTGTAAACATTGCATTAACAGCCACACCGACAAGAATTATCCTAAGCGGACTTAATCCATTTTTCCATGAAAGACTGTATACAAGTGCAAATGCTAACATTCCTCCCAAAAATGAGAATATTGGTGTAAAAAAGTATAAACTTGGTGCAAAAGCAGTAATTATAACTGCAAATAAGCTTGCCCCAGAGCTTATTCCTATTATCCCCGGGTCAGCTAGAGGGTTTTTCATAACTGCTTGTAATAACACTCCGCTTATTGCCATTGCCGAGCCGCCCAGCATTGCAATAATTATTCTTGGAAAACGTAAATCGAAAATTGTAGCGACATTTTCGTTATATTCTATAAATAATCCTTTCACTAGCTCTTGTGGAGTGACTTTTAAGCTACCAGTGTTTATTGCTGTTAAAAATAAAATAATCAATAATATCCCAGTAAGTAAAAACGAAAGGATTTGTCTTTTTTTGCTAATCAAAATGACTCCTTATACTTAATTTTGTTATCAATATAAAACCCATTAATAATCAGTATTCTAAATGCTAAGAGTATAAAATTTCCTGTAATTCTTCTAACGCTTGAGGATAGTTGAATTTTGCACTCATTCCAAAGCGTTCGTACGAAAGGTCATATACCTTGTTTTCTTTTACCGCTCTAAAATGCTTCCATACATCATTTGTTTCAAATTCTTCGGCAAACATTTCCATTACTCTATCAGGCAGAGCGTGTGCCGTTCTTAATATAATATCGGGGTCCTTTGCTTTCATATCTTCCGTATTTGCATTAATAAACTCAGCAGTTTCATCTTCATATACATTTATCCCTCCGGCAAGCTTGACAAGGCTGCCGGCATAGCTATGCTCTGTTGCAACAACATATGAGCCGGGCAATCCCATTAAAATCAAAACCTTTGGTGCGACTTTATCCTTGTTCTTTTCTTTATATTCATTAATAAATGTACTGTATTCATCAACAAGCCTTTGTGCTTGCTCATCTCTGTTTAATATTTTGCCTAAATCTGAAATAGCAGAATATAAGCCATCTACACTTTTTAAATTGAGAAATAATGATTTAACTTGAATAGAGGCATATTTAGGCTGCAAATCCTCAATTAAAGTAAGTGGAGAAAGCACATAATCAGGATTAAGCGATTTTACTATTTCTAAATCGGGCGACATGGCGTAGCCGATCTTTTCGACATTTTCATATCTTTTAGGAATCTCAAAAGATGTGTCACAAATCCCAACTGCCTCAAGCTCAAGCTTATCAGTTATTTCAGCAATAGCTGGTGAAGTGATGACAAGCCTTATATCTTCATTATTTTCTGAAGGTATAGTCGTACTGCTATCCTCATATTGATTTACGCAGCCGCTAATTAATGCAGAAAAAGCCAATACAGAAGAAAGAACTATATACTTTATTCTTTTCATTTTCCCCTCCTTGCTGCTAGGACTATGAAAACTGCAACTATAATCAAGCCAGCAATAGTAAGTGCAATAAACAGCTTAGAATAGTCTGTGGTATTAGGATTATTTAAACTATCGTTATTTTCCTCTACTCTTGTAACTTGCTTTCCGTTTTCATCATATTCAAGCACACCAACAGCACCAAATTCACTACCTTTACCTACTGAAGGCATTTCATCTGAGTAAATGATAGTGTCAATTGTTGTAGCTTTCTTTGCTTCACTCGATGATACGGCAGAAGTGGAGGTGGTGCTTGAGCTTGTGGCAGCAGTGGATGACTCGGATGGTGCAGTTGATTTTGGTTTAACGCTTGTAGCTTGAGCGGAAGTTTTTACTTTTGTTTGTGCTGTCGCTTGTTGTGTTGAAGTATTTATAGTAGTTTTAAAATCTCCACTGCCTTTTTCAGGAGAACTTAATGTAATAAAGAATACTACATCTCTGCCCATTGCAGTGACGAACATATGGCTTTTAATAACAGTATTTATATCCTTTATTTTAAATTGAAAATCAGTATAATAATCAGTTTTGTTTTCTTGAATAATGCTTGCTTTTACATCAGAAAAGGTAGCAGAGCCAGAATCAGCAGTTTGAAATTTAACATTATTAATAAAATCCATTAGATAAAACCTTACTGTTGCAAAGGTATTACCGTTTTCATCTATTTCAATTAAAGCTTTACTATTTACTACATTAGGAATCATACCCATAGCTATTGCTTCACCATTGACACCGCCGGCATCTGAAATAGTATTATCAATAGGACTTCTATAATGCCCCTCAGCACTTGCTATATATGCTCCGTATTCTAGTGCATAGACCTTTGCATTGCCAATATATCCAAAAATAGCATTAATGCTTGCTAAAAAAGCAAGCATTAATACAATACTGAGGACTTTTGTTATTACACTAATTTTAGTGACTTTTTTTAAGAAATATTTCATAAATCCTCTATATTCTTAATCTTATGAATCTTTGCGTTTTTTAGCTGCAAATGATACAGCACCGGCTACTGCCATTGCTGCAATTGCAATTGCAACAGAATCGATACCTGTTTTTTCATTGTCAATTTTGTCAGTATTCTTATCTGTGTCTTTATCTGTGTCTTTAACTGTGTCTTTATCAGTGTCTTTATCAGTATCCTTATCTTCAGGAGTTTCAGCAGGGTTTTCTTCATTGTCATCTTCAATTTCTGCTAGGCTGCTCCAATCAATGTTTAGATAAACATCATGTGTTCCAAGTCCGGCACCAAAGCTCTCCATAACAGGAACAACAACCTTTAACGGAATAAAGTCGCCATCAACAACAATTGGGAAAGCCACTTCACTAGGATAAGGTGAATCAGCGTCATTGTACTTGTCAGTGAAAACATTTCCGTCAGCGTCCTTGTAAACTGAAATTACCTCAGCCTTATTAGCTGTTCCTACAAATTTATTTGCTTGTGCGTCATAGGAATAATCCTCACCATAGTAGTAAAGCTCGCCTAAATAGCCTTCCATAGTGCCAACATTAAGACCTTTAAATTTAATGTATGCAGTGAGGACCCCATCCTTAGCAACAATTTTAATCTCACTGTCAATAGCACCACTAGCCATAGAATTATCAGTTTTATTAAGCTTAACTAAGCTTGCCTTTGCACTATATGTACCATCTTTAATTTCAGGGCGATTATTTACTTCCTCTGTTAATGCAGATATAGCATTTTCAAGTGCTGAAATTTGTGCATTTACTTCCGATTGCTTAGCATTTTCATTATCCATAACGGCCTTTGCGTTGTCAATAGCTGTTAACAATGCGTTGTAGCTATCTTCTGTATATCCTTCGGCAGAAATTTCTTCAGCCTCTGAGATTTTCTCGCCTAAAGCAGTTTTATCAACAATTTCTGATAAAGAATCCATATCAAACTTTAGTCTGATTGTCATAATGGCATTTCCCATTGAAGCTACCGTCATACTAAGCTTTGGATAATCAAGTGTGCTTAGCTCAAAGGTAAACTTATTTGTCTTTGCCTCTTCATTTAAATCGCCCTTGATACCCTCTCCTAAAACAGGAGTATTTTCTTGTGTAGGCTCAGGAAAAACCTCGGATATATCAGCGCCACTTACCGGCAAACCCATTATTGAAGTAGGCTGAAATGTAATAGCAGCAGTAATTTTACCGTCTTTCACTTCTACTATTGCATCCTCTGATAAGGCTGATGCCATCATAGACTGCTTATCGCTAGTTTCGTGCCAACCATAAACCTTTACTTCATACTTACCGTCATCTATTGATGGCTTTTCATCAGCAATTGCTGAAATGCCTATTGAGCTAAAAGCATAAAGCACTGTTGTAATTGCCGTAACAATCTTTTTTTTCATATGATACCTCCATTTTAGTTAGCTAATGCTAACGTTGTCCGTTTTAAAAAGCACAAATGTGCTATCAAATGAATTATATCATATAAAAGTATACTTTGCACGTATATTTTCGTTGCATAAACGCAATAAAAAAACACCAAAAGCATGGAATCAGGTCAAAAACTACTTAACTTAGCGATAAAATCACAGTTGCTTTAAAGCAACAATTGAATTAAAAACAGCATTTTAAACAAAACATAGAAAATATACTAAAATACTATTGTATAAATTGCTATCTGTTCTTTTCTTAAGTTATTTTCATCTAGAAAAATAATTTTTATCTTTACACTGCCTAAAAGGCTGATATTTTCGTCTTTACCCACCGTATCAAACATTATTCTATCAGCTGGAAAAGAAAATATATTTCCTATTTTTTCGCTATCAATATAATTTTCACCGTCAAAATACATTACTGAAAAGATTTTATTAAAAACGCAATTTTTTCTGATGCCTTTGTAGCTTAAATAGTCATTATTCACCTTGAGTTTAACCGTTCCCACATTGTTGGAAATAACAAGATTACATGGATTTACAAAAGCCATGTTGTTTGTAAAAGGGCATTTATCTATTACTTTTTCACTAGCCAGCATAAAGAAAGGACATTTATAAACCCCATCACCAAGGTTAGCACATAATGTGCTTCCATCAAAGATTTTAAATCTGCTCATTTTTTGCTTTAGCATTAGCTTTTGGTGATTTTGCTTTATTATTGAGATACTGCTTTCACTAAGGCAGAGTGCCATTACCATGGCATCTTTATAGGCTATTGATGAATCAATACCTAAAGAGATTAAAAAATTCATCGCCGAATCTACACTCTGCGAATATTTATATGCCAGTATTTCTCCGTCTTTAGTTAGTGACGCGTATCTTCCATCGGCTTTATTTATTAGCCCTTCCTTTTCGAGAGAAGACATTGCTCTGCTGATAGAATATTTTTCAACTGCAAGAGTTCTGGCAAGATTAGTTACTGTTCTGCTCTTTTGTGACATATTGAGAATCGCAATCATTATCCTCAGCTTTAAAAAGTCCTTGTTCTGCATTTGTTTTCCTTTCGATAAGTATGAATTGATTAGCCATAGCTAACTCAATTATATTATAACTCTAAAATAATATTAGTCAATGGCTTTAAATCCCTTGCAAAAGATAGAAATTATTATCAAAGTTTTATTTAAGGAATACTGCACCAACAGCACCGGCGATAATAGTAATTAAAATTGGGTTTACTTTAAACTTGATATTTGCAACAGCGGATACAACAAATATAATTACACCTACCACAGAAACAGCTCCAAGAGGGTCGGAAAATAAGTATGAAAAGCTCTTTCCCTCATTAAAAAGGACTTCAGCACCTATTTGATACACAGCAGCACAAATTAGACCTACTGCCATAGGCTTTATTCCTGAAAGAATGTCTGTGAGCCAATTGTTATTTTCAAATCTTTTAAAAAGTCTCATCATCAAAGCAGTGATTATAAATGAAGGAATTGAAACACCTAATGTAGCTACAACAGCACCAGTAAACCCTGAATGAAGGTAACCTACATAGGTTGCTGAATTTATTGCGATTGCACCGGGTACTACCATATCAAGCGCATTCATATCAGCGAATTGTGCTGCAGTGATGGAAAACTTTCTGGCATCTGTCATAATCATGGAGAGCATAGCATAGCCGCCCCCAAATCCGAGCATGCCTAATTTAAAAAAGGTGAAAAAAAGCTTAATCATTTCCATTTTGGCTTTCCTCCTCTTTATTTTCAGGTTTTTGTTTTTTATGCTTATTGCGTATCATCCTATTGTACAGCCAACCGACTAAGGCTGAAAGTATAACGAGCAAGGGCGCCTCAACATTTAAAAATACTGCTAACATAAAGGTTGAAATCATGATAATTAGTGAAAAGGCATTTTTAATATTATATTTTCCTAGTGAAAAAGCAGCAGATAAAATCATTGCGGCAGAGGCTGCTCTTATTCCTTTTACTGCACCTAAGACAGCACCTTCCTTCGGTATCATTTCAGCAAGAATTGTAGCGACAAGCATTAAAAAAAATGCAGGAAAAATCGCACCCATACCTGCTATTATCATTCCTAAAAAACCTGCTGTATGTCTGCCAACGAGGCTTGCAAAATTAAGGACAATAACACCGGGAAAGGTTTGGGAAAGAGTCGCATACTCCATAAAATCCTTTTCAGTTATCAGATTGTACTTTTCCACTAAATCATGCTTTATCGCCGGAAGAATAGCTAATCCTCCTGCAAAGGTAAATGTGCTTGCCTTAAAAAAAGTATAGAATAAAACCCAATACATTTTAAGTTTACTTGTTTTTTCAATTGTATCTTTTATTTCCAAATCTTCTCCTTATATAAATCCTTTGTTCCAATAATTACCCATCAAAAGCCGTTGCGCATAGGTTTGTAATAATCATCTATGATTATTATATCATATATATACAAAAAATCAAATGTATTTCTATTTATATTTAACAAATTGTGTGATTTTTTCACTGTTTTTATCCCAAAACTATGATAAATTGTTTATGCATACATCTAATAAATATAAATGGACTATGAAAGGCGATTATGTTTGACTTCATTTTCAAAAAAGATTATACAAAAATAATAAGAATATCTGTGGGCTTTGTACTAGCACTATGGGTGGCAGAGATTTTTGGACTAATGTATTCTGCGTCGGCAGGATTAATAGCACTTTTAAGCATACAAACAACAAAAAAAGAAACTGTAAAAACAGCTGTACAGAGATTTGCTGCTATGACAGTTACTTTTGCACTCGTTTTTGTTATTTTTAAGCTTATGGGATTTTCAGTGCTGAGCTTTGGCGTATTTGTGTTAATTTTTAGCGGGCTGTGCGTAATTTTTAATGCTGAAATCGCTCTGCCTATGAACACCGTCCTTGCTAGTCACTTTTGGATTGAACAGCGCCTAGATGCAAGCTTTTATATTAACGAGCTTTTGATATTTCTTATTGGAGCAGGCTTTGGAATAATTTTAAATCTGTTTTTAACAAGCAAGGTTTCTAATATAAGAAAAACTCAAAATGAAGTCGAAGGAGAGCTAAAGCGTATTTTCAACGGATTATCAAATTCTTTATTAAATAGGGATAATTCTCTTTTACCAGATAAGGCACTGCACGAGCTTAAGCAAACGGTTAAATCAGCACAAAATGAGATACGCAGCTATGCGGATAATACCTTCACTCAGGATTTAACATATTTTATAAAATATATTGATATGAGAAGGAGTCAAATAAAGATTTTGTACCGTATTTTAAATTCCATAAAAAAGCTCAATATAAGCGATGATATAAAAATTCATACAGAAATTGTGGCAGAATATTTTAAGGAAATTTCAAAGCACTTGCACGAGTGTAATAATGCTGAAACCTTACTTAAGCAAACTGATGGAATTATGAAAGCTTTTAGAAATAGTGAGCTTCCAAAAACCAGAGGGGAATTTGAAAACAGGGCTGTCTTGTTTCAGATAATGAGTGATACGGAGTATTTTTTGCTTATAAAAAACAGATTTGCAAATGATTTGACTATTGAGCAAAGCTACTGTTACTGGAATAGCGGCGAACGTAAAAGTATAAATTAAAAATCTTAATAAACATAAAAAGAGGGAATACCCTCTTTTTATTGTATATTAATTTAAACCGTCAATTTTACTCCACTAGTCATAACAGGTGCTATGTCTAATATGTAGTCAAAGCCATTTTCCGCACCAATTGCTTTAAGTGCTTTTTCAGCAGCTTTTTTTGCTAAATTAGGAGTATTGTTTTCCTGACTTAAATGCCCCAGAAAAATCCTTGTAGCACCATTTTCAACAAGCTCACATAGAAATTCAGATGAAAGCTCATTTGACAAATGCCCTGTATTTGATGAAATACGCTTTTTTAAATAATATGGATAAAGTGTATTTGTACGCAATAACTCAGAATCATAATTCGACTCAAGCAATATCATTTCACAGCCTAGCAAACTTTCACGTACTTCTTGAGTAACTGCTCCCAAATCTGTACAAATGCCGATTTTTTTGTTTTCATACAAAATTTTATACCCCACGCTTTCGACACTGTCGTGTGGAGTATGGAAGGCATTTATTTGAAATTCATCGTTTATAATAATTTCTTGCTCCGTGCTTGAAAAAAGAAAATCATTTTTATATAAAACTTTATTTTCAATAAAGTAATCTTTCACCATGCTTGATGCATATATTGGAATATCCGTTCTCTTAGTCAGCTGGTTAAGTCCTCTTATATGGTCGATATGCTCGTGGGTGATAAAAATTCCATTTACATTTTCAATTGAAAGTGAATTAAGCTCTAGCCCCTTGCAAATAGCACGAAAGCTGCAACCCGCATCAATTAAAATCCCTGAGTCATAATCACCTACATAAGTGCAGTTTCCTTTACTGGAGCTGCAAATAGGTACAATAATAGCCATTAAGTCCCTCTCATTATTCTACAATGCTTCTTGAACGGAAACATCAGAATAAATCTTTTTTGTAATATCAGCACCGATAGAACGCAGCTTTTCTACCATGTTTTCATAACCACGTTCAATATGATAAATATCCTCAATTTCCGTTGTACCACGAGCGATAAGTCCTGCAATCATTACAGCAGCACCCGCACGAAGGTCCGTAGCTTTAACCGGTGCGCCTGTTAAATATTCAACTCCTTGAACAACGGCAACTTTTCCATCTACAAGAATATCTGCACCCATTCTTCTCAGCTCATCAACATATCTGAATCTATTATCGAAAATACTTTCTGTAACAATGCTCGTACCATTTGCAAGAGTAAGCAGAGTAGTCATTTGCGGTTGCATATCGGTGGGAAAACCAGGATGAGGCATTGTCTTTACGCTTGTTTTTTCATAACAATCACTTCCAATGACTCTAATACTATCATCATTAATAACAACCTTAGCACCGATTTTTTCAAGCTTTAATGTAATAGGGTCTAGGTGCTTAGGGATAACATTTTTAATAAGCACATTCCCTCTTGTAGCAGCAGCAGCTACCATAAATGTTCCCGCCTCAATTTGGTCGGGAATAATAGCGTAATTAGCACCATATAATTTTTCAACACCACGAACTTTAATAACATCAGTACCGGCACCCATTATATCAGCACCCATTGAGTTTAAAAAGTTAGCGACATCAACTATATGAGGCTCTTTTGCTGCATTTTCAATAATAGTAAGTCCCTCAGCCTTTACCGCTGCAAACATTGCATTAATAGTAGCCCCGACAGTTACTTTATCAAAATAAATGTGAGAAGCTGTTAGTTTCTCAGCATGAACCTCAATCATACCATGCTCTATCTTACAATCAGCACCTAAAGCGTCAAAAGCCTTTATATGCTGGTCTAGTGGTCTATCTCCCAGATTACATCCGCCTGGCATTGGCACACAAGCTTTTTTAAATCTGCCGAGTAAAGTACCGAGAAAATATGATGAAGCACGCATCTTTCTTGCAAGATCATAAGCAATTGGAACTTGCATAAGATGAGTGGTATCTATTTCAATAGTAGTTTTATTTATATTTCTTATTTTAGCGCCCATATCGCTCATTATTTGCAGTGTAATGGATACATCACTAATGCTAGGAACATTTTCCAAAATACAAGGCCCATCTGCGAGAATAGTCGCAGGTAGTATAGCAACAGCGGCATTTTTAGCACCACTGATAGTAACTTCACCTAAAAGAGGCTTACCACCTTTTATAACAAACTTTTCCAAGCTGCACTTCCCTCTTGGTAAATCGTGTAGTACGATACCATTTTTATTCTTAAAAATATTATGGTCAATATCATTAAATAAATTCAAATTAATATGCGTAAAGTTTTAGAAACATTACTGAAATATTATAGCATACTTTTAATACAAATAAAAGAGTAAAAATTAATTTCGTCACTTTGCATAAAAAAACATTTGTCACCACGCTTTGTATAGATTGTTTTTTGCGAAAATAATAAAAAACAAACTTTAAATAGCATAACATAGCGCATTGAATAATTATATTAAAATTTTACATATACTTTATAATAGCATAAAATATAAAAATAGTCAAATTACAATTTGGTTAAGTTACGGCACAATATTAGATTATTATGTAAAAGAACAAGCTGATTGTCGTTTTTGTCAGCATGACATATCATTTTTAATTATTTTATCTATTGCAGGGCATATATTTATTTTCATTCTATATTTCATAATGCAAAAGATTGCTAATTAATAAAAATTGACATAGTAATTATTATCATGTATAATAATATTATAAGTCAGGTGTTTTTGTGGAGGAAATATGGGTAAGAAAACTGACAAGAATATTAAGGATATTGTAAAAAAAATAATTAAAAACTATGATGAGCATGGACTGTTAAGTAAGATAGAATCTGATAGTCGTCCTAATAAAGAGGCTATTATAGAAATATTAGACGACTTAATGTGCCTTATATACCCTGGATTTTTCGGAAAACAGAATTTAAGCAGGGAACTTATTGAATATCATGTAGGCGAAATGCTTGAAAATGTAAGGCACAATCTTAAAAAACAGCTTGTTCATGTATTTATACATGAGGGGGAAAGTGAATGCTTGTCGCAAATCCGACAAAAGGCTGATGAAATATGCATAAGCTTTCTTTCAAGACTTGATTATTTACGTGATATGCTCGCTTGCGATGTTAAAGCCGCATATGATGGCGACCCGGCTGCTTATAGCACTGACGAGATAATATATTCTTATCCCGGCTTGTTGGCTATTACTGTAAATAGAATAGCACATGAATTATATTTACTTAATGTTCCGATAATACCGAGGATTATGACAGAGTATGCACATTCTGTTACTGGGATAGATATTCACCCAGGAGCAACTATTGGCAAATATTTTTTTATGGACCACGGAACTGGTATTGTTATAGGTGAAACAACGGTAATCGGCGACAATGTAAAGATTTACCAAGGGGTTACCTTAGGTGCTTTATCCACTAGAGGAGGACAGACTCTAAGAGGGGTAAAACGTCATCCAACACTTGAAAATGATGTGACTGTCTATTCGGGTGCATCTATTTTAGGTGGGGATACTATTATAGGAAGAGGCGTAACTATCGGTAGTAATGCTTTTGTGACAAAGACTGTTCCCTCAAAAACTAGGGTAAGCATTAAAAATCCTGAATTACAGTATAAAAACAGCTCAAAGGCAGAATTTCAGCAGGACGAATTTTGGTTTTGGACTATATAAAATAAAAATTCTCCATGAAAAATTTCATGGAGAATTTTTATCGGATATTATCCA
This sequence comes from Clostridiales bacterium, assembly GCA_012518465.1. Taxonomy (GTDB): domain Bacteria; phylum Bacillota; class Clostridia; order Oscillospirales; family Ruminococcaceae; genus JAAYSD01. Next base: position 25,546 of record JAAYSD010000011.1, on the reverse strand, counting down.
TTTGACAATTGGTTTTTTACCTGCATTATTTCGTTATCTGTTGCTTGAGCAGCAGGAGTATAAAATCCTTTATTTTGTGCCAGATGATATAAATCAAACTGTCCTGTTTCACTTGAATTTCTTATCTGCTGAAAAGCTGAACGCAAAGTAGGATTTGAACATTCAGTAATTGCTGTTGTATAGGTGGTTATACCTGTTTTCACCATGCTTAGTGCGTCGTTTATCATTACCTTATCATTCATAATTGTTTCTCCTTTAGCTTAAAAATGACATTAGCTTTTGCTTTGTCTGCTGTGCATCTTGCAAAGCAGTTTGAAAATAGCTTTTTACCTGTGGGTCCTGTGCCTGCTGTGAATATGTCTGCATTTTTTGAATTGCAGTATCTTGCGAACCAATAATGTGACGCAGAGATTGCAGCTCCTGCTGATTTAATTGTGACATAAAAAAACTCCTTTCGATACTTAAAGTTTGGGACGAATTTGTCCAAGCTTATTATAAGGAGTTTTTGAAATATTATACAATTTTTTAGGGAATTATTTTTCTATTTGTATCTGTGTATAGAAATCTGTTGAAATCCGTCAAGCAAGTCATCGACCATTTCAAAGGATTTTTCAATACCACGTGCAACGCACTCAATAGCGTTTTCAGCAATAAAGCAAGGGGCACCAACATCTTCTGCTATGCATTTATCAAGCCCGCTTAACAATGCCCCTCCCCCTGTAAGGACTATTCCATTAGTCAAAATATCGCCCGCAAGCTCCGGAGGAGTAGTTTCCAAAACATCTCTTACTTGAGATATAATTTCATCTACTAAATCTGTAAGAGCTTCTTTCATATCAATATCAGTGACCTCCACTCCAACAGGAAGCCCTGAGATTAAATGCCTGCCCTTAATTTGCATAACCTTTTCGCCTTTTGGGTCATAAACATTTGTAATATTTTTCTTCACATTTTCTGCTGTTTTCTCGCCTATAAGGATTTTATGCTTGTTTGAAATATATCTAATAATTGCCGCATCAAATTTTGAGCCGGCGACTTTCACCGACCTTGATTGCACTACGCCGTTAAAGGAAACAACAGCGACATCAGTAGTGCCTCCGCCGATATCTATTATCATATTTCCTGTTGGCTTTGTAATATCAATTCCCGCACCTAAAAGCGCTGCTATCGGCTCTTGAATAATATATACCTTTCCAGCGCCTGAGGATATGGCTGCCTCTACAACTGCACGTGTTTCCACATCTGTGACGGAAGAGGGTACGCATAAAACAACACGTGGCTTTGTAAGGCCCATTCCACTCACTTTTCTGATAAATTCTTTAATAAGTGCATCAGTCATTGTATTATCAGCAATAACACCATCTTTTAACGGATGAACAGCTACTATATATTCAGGCGTTCTTCCAATCATTTTATAAGCCTCATTACCAACGGCAACAACTTCTTTTTTCCTTTTGTTAAACGCAACAACGCTAGGCTCGTTTAATACAATACCTTTTTTACCAAGTGTAATTATTATATTTGCAGTGCCTAAATCGATGCCAATATCATTACCCGCCATAATTCACCTTTCTGAAAATACAGTATAAATTTATATTTGAAAATAATTTATAAAACTTGATTACCAAGATTTCAATTAAAAAGACAAGCATATTATACCACTTAAATAGGAATATTGCAAGATTTTTTTAAAATTATTAAATAAAAATGAAATTTTTTAAAAATCTCTTTTCTTTTATTATGGCTTATGATATAATGCAAGTATACAATGAATTAGCTATTGTTTAATTGATTTCATGAATGAATAAAAGCTTTTTATTATTCGTATTATATTAATGGATGTGATTTTATATATAACACCAATGTTAGCAATAAGAAACTCAATATTGTCTTAGTAGAGCCACAAATACCACAAAATACAGGAAATATAGCAAGGACCTGTGCTGCTACCGGTGCTAGTTTGCATCTTGTAAAACCCATGGGATTTACAGTGACGGACAAGCATTTAAAAAGGGCTGGGCTTGATTATTGGCATTTACTTGATATAACCTATTATGAAGGGCTTGATGACTTTTTTTCTAGAACAGATGGAGAATATTTTTATTTTACTACAAAAGCAGAGAAAAATCATACACAAAAGAAATACAAAGATAATGTTTTTTTAGTTTTTGGACGAGAGGATAAGGGCTTACCCGAACCCTTTTTAGCAAAGCATAAGGAAAGCTGCGTGGGTATTCCAATGAAAAAAGAAGCTAGAAGCCTCAATCTATCAAATTCCGTTGCTATTGCAGTATATGAGGTTTTAAGGCAGTGGGATTTTCCTGAGCTTGGCAATACTGCGAAAATTAATATATTATAAAAACTTAGCAAATGCTAATTTTAAAATCAACACAGAGAGGAAGCGTATGGATAAAGTAAAATTTTTAACAGATAGTGGCTCAGACATAACCTTTGAGGAAGAAAAGGAATATGGAATCGATATAATTAATTTTCAGATAGCTTTAGAGGACAAAAGTTATTTGGAAAGGGTGGATTTTACAAATGAGGAGTTTTACAAGATGATAAGGGAGTCTGACCAGATTCCTAAAACATCTCAGATTACCACACCACGCTTTGAGGAAAAATTTTTAGAGTATGCAAAGGCAGGTATCGAGGATTTAATTGTTGTATTGATAAATTCCACAGGCTCACAAACTTATGATAATGCTGTGCTTGCGAAAAATAATATTTATGAGGAAAATCCTGAGCTGGAAAGTAAGTTTAGAATACATATTGTCGACAGCCATGCATATACTCTTTCATATGGATATGCTTTGATAGAGGCTGTGAAAAAGCATCGTGCAGGTGCTAGTGTACAGGAAATATTAGATTATTTTGACGACTGGTTTAAGCGTGTTGAAATATACATAATCCCCTTTGATTTAAGACATTTAAAAAAGTCGGGCAGAGTTAGTGCTGCTGCTGCTTTTTTAGGTGAGCTAATGGGATTAAAGCCTGTTATTTCCCTAATAGAAGGGAAAAGTGAGGTGCTGAAAAAGGTAAGGGGCGATAAAGCTGTACTTTATGCCGGACTTGATATTATTGAAAAAAGGCTTGAGCAGGGTGGGGAATATATGATTTTACGCACAACTGCCGATGAAAATACCGATTTATTTATTCAAGAGGCTGAAAAAAGATTTGGCTATCCGCCTGTTTATCAAACCTATGCAGGTGGCGTTATTTCAACTAATACAGGACCTAATATGCTGGGTGTTGTTATACGCGGAAAGAAAAGGGATAGATAATTTTTGAGCATAATTGCTTATATTTAAATGGGTAAGGTGTTTTTGCTTATTCAAATTCACATATTTATAAAAAAATACTTGAAATCCGTTTAAATATGTTATAAAATATAAAAGGATAATTTTTTAACAAGCGAATGTTTTGCTATTTTGCTGTTATTGTATATTAAATTTTTAATCTGAAAGGAAGTATCTATATGAGTGGTTTAAACAAAAAGAGTGTAGAGGATATTAATGTCGAGGGTAAAAAGGTGCTTGTAAGAGTTGATTTTAATGTTCCTTTAAAAGATGGTGTTATCACTAATGATAATAGGATTGTAGCAGCTCTGCCCACAATTAAAAAGCTTATCGAAAAAGGTGGAAAGGTTATTCTTTGCTCACATTTGGGCAAGCCTAAAAATGGTCCTGAGAGTAAATTTTCTCTAGCTCCATGTGCCAAGAGATTAAGTCAGCTTTTAGGTAAGGAAGTTGTGTTTGCTGATGATGATGAAGTTGTTGGTGTAAATGCGAAGCTTGCTGTTTCTAAGATGAAAAACGGAGATGTAGTACTGCTTCAAAACACAAGATTCCGTAAAGAGGAAACAAAGAATATAGATACATTTAGTAAGGATTTAGCCTCATTAGCTGAGGTTTATGTAAATGATGCATTCGGCTCTGCACATAGAGCGCATTGTTCTACTGCTGGTGTTACCGATTATATCAAGGACACAGCTGTCGGCTATTTGATGAACAAGGAGATAGAGTTTCTTGGCAACGCAGTGGAAACTCCTGTTAGACCCTTTGTAGCAATTCTTGGTGGTGCAAAGGTTGCTGATAAGCTCAATGTTATTTCAAATCTTATAGAAAAGGTTGATACACTTATTATTGGCGGAGGAATGGCTTATACATTCTTAAAAGCACAAGGAAATGAAGTAGGACAGTCATTAGTCGACCTTGAAAAGCTTGATTATTGCAAGGATATGCTCAAAAAAGCTGAGGAAAAGGGCGTTAAGCTTTTGCTCCCTGTTGATTCTAAGGTTGTTGATAAATTCCCTGACCCTATTGATGCTGAGATTGAATACAAGGTTGTTGCTTCATGCTGTATTGACGCTAATTCAATGGGACTTGACATTGGTCCGGATACGGAAAAGCTCTTCGCAGATGCTGTTAAAAACGCAAAAACAGTTGTTTGGAATGGTCCAATGGGTGTTTTTGAAAACCCTGTTCTTGCAAGTGGAACAAGGGCAGTAGCTCAAGCATTAGCCGACACTGATGCTGTTACAATTATTGGTGGTGGTGATAGTGCTGCTGCTGTTATCCAGATGGGCTTTGCTGATAAGGTTAGTCATATTTCCACAGGCGGCGGTGCTTCTCTTGAATATCTTGAGGGAAAGGTATTACCGGGAATTGCTTGTATAGCTGATAAATAAATATTTTAGGGGTGGGGAAACTCACCCCAATAGAATTTTTAGTAATTTATTTAAAAAGGAGATAATTATGAACAAGAAATTAAGAAAAGCAGTTATCGCAGGTAACTGGAAGATGAATAAAACACGTCCCGAGGCAAAGGCATTGATAGATGGTATTGCACCTTTGGTAAAAGACGCTGATTGTGATGTGGTTGTAGCTGTTCCCTTTACTAATCTTGAAACAGCGATTAACGCAACCAAGGGTACAAGCATAAAGGTAGCAGCACAGAATGTACATTTTGAAAAGTCAGGTGCTTTTACAGGTGAAATTTCTGCTGATATGCTTGTAGAACTCGGTGTAGAATACGTTGTCCTCGGCCATAGCGAACGCAGGCAATATTTCGGTGAAACTGATGAAACTGTGAATAAGCGTACAATCGCAGCACTTTCAGCAGGACTTATTCCTATCGTTTGTGTTGGAGAGCTTTTGTGGGAGCGTGAATGTGATATTACTAAGGAAGTTATTGCTAGACAAATCAAGCTTGATTTCTTTGGAATTTCTGCTGATGATGTGAAAAAGTCAATTATCGCTTATGAGCCTGTTTGGGCAATAGGCACTGGAAAAACAGCTACTGCTGACCAAGCTGAAGAAGTTTGTGCATTTATCCGTTCAACACTTGCTGAGCTTTATAGCAAGGAGGTTGCTGATGCAGTAACTATTCAATATGGTGGCTCTATGAATCCTAAAAATGCTGCTGAGCTTCTTTCTAAAGAAAATATTGATGGTGGGCTTATTGGTGGTGCATCACTGAAAGCTGAAGATTTTAGTGTTATAGTTAGTGCAACCAAGTAAAATTAAAGCAGAGGAAACTCTGCTTTAATTAAAACTTTAAAATATACTATTTATATCTATTAAAGGAGACGAGATTATGAAAAAACCAGTAGTTCTTATAATCATGGACGGTTTCGGAAACAACCCCAGCGAATACGGAAATGCTATTAAAGCAGCAAACACACCTAATCTTGACAGATTATTTTCTGAAAATCCTCTTACTTATATCGGCGCATCGGGAATGGATGTTGGTCTTCCTGACGGACAGATGGGCAATAGTGAGGTAGGTCACACAAATATCGGTGCAGGCAGAATTGTTTATCAAGAGCTTACACGTATCACAAAGAGCATTAAGGAAGGCGACTTTTTTGAAAATGAGGCTCTTCTTACTGCTGTAAATAATGCAAAGAAAAATGGCACTGCTCTGCATTTTATCGGTTTGCTTTCTGATGGTGGCGTTCATTCTCATAATAGTCATTTATACGGACTTTTAGAGCTTGCAAAACGCAATGGTCTTGACAAAGTTTATGTCCATGCTTTAATGGATGGACGTGATGTTTCCCCAACAAGCGGTAAGGATTTCATTGCTGAACTTCAAGCAAAAATTGATGAACTTGGTGTTGGAAAAATCGCTACAATCGTTGGCAGATATTATGCAATGGATAGGGATAACCGTTGGGAGCGTGTTGAAAAAGCATATAATGCAATTGTTAAGGCTGAGGGTATTCAGGCTGAAAATGCACTTGAAGTGCTTCCTACATCTTATGCTAACAATGTTACTGATGAATTTGTTGTTCCAACAGTTGTTGACGGTGGTGCAAAAATAAATGAAAATGATAGTGTTATTTTCTTTAACTTTAGACCTGATAGGGCAAGAGAATTGTCAAGAGCAATTGTAGACCCTGATTTTAAAGGCTTTGAGAGAACTTATTTTAAGACAACTTATGTATGTATGACTCAATATGATGTGACTATGCCTAATGTTATTGTAGCATTTAAGCCACAGTCACTTGATAATACCTTTGGCGAATACATTAGCAAAAAGGGTCTGGCACAGCTTAGAATTGCTGAAACTGAAAAATATGCTCACGTAACATTTTTCTTTAATGGCGGAGTAGAAAAGACATTCCCAGGCGAAGATAGAGCGCTTATTAATTCCCCGAAAGTAGCAACATATGATTTACAGCCTGAGATGAGTGCCTTTTTAGTAAGAGATGAGGTAGTAAGCAGAATTAATTCAGGCAAGTATGATGCTGTTATTCTAAATTATGCAAACTGCGACATGGTTGGACATACTGCTGTTATGGATGCCGTTGTAAAAGCTGTTGAAACTATTGATGAATGTGTAAACGATACTGTAAATGCTGTGCTTTCACAGGGTGGTGTTGCACTGATTACAGCTGATCATGGTAATGCTGATAAACTTCTTACAGAGGACGGAAAGCCGTTTACAGCACATACTACATTCCCTGTACCATTCTGTGTAGTAGGTGCAGGTGATGTAAAGCTGCGTGAAGGTGGAGTTTTAGCAGATATTGCACCTACTATGCTTAAGCTTATGGGGCTTGAAAAGCCTGATAGCATGACGGGTAAGTCAATAGTATTATAGGATTTTTAAAAACAACAACCTCGTTGGGGGTTGTTGTTTGATTTTTACTTTTACAAAAGTAACAAAATTGTGATTTTTTTAAAGGTTTTGGGTTTGTTTGATTTTTACTTCTCCTAAAGTGGCAAAATTATGGTTTTTGCAAAGTAACATCTCACTGTGTAGCGATTGTCGGAGTTTTTTCGCCACTTTGTCACGGCGAATGAGATCAAACGCTCTGCGTTTGTGTACTTTTTTGGCAAAAAAAGTACCAAAAACGCTTGCCCTCCTCCTGGTTTCAACTTTTTCCTTGCAAAATAAATGCAAAACTTGAAAAGGTCGGAGGGCGTCAGCTTTTACTTTGCGAATAGTGGCTTTCTGAATTTGCATTTTCTCATAAACTGCCAATACTGAATTTTCACCCAATTTAAGCTCACACTCCGTTACTAAAGTTGCACGATTTATGGGCAGCGACGTGGGGATTTTTACTTTTGCGAAAAGCAGAAAAATAATGATTTATTTCAAAGGAACAGTGATTGATTTGATTTTAGAGCTAAATTTATATAAGTTTTCAAAAAATTAAAGTATTACATTTTATAAAGTAGTGATTTAATCACCGATTAAAAGCATATAAATATTATACAATTTATATAAACAAATACTAATACTTTAATTAAAATGCTTACTAAACATCTTAAAATCATATATACAAATCTTTACTTTATTTTAATAGCGTTTTTATTATTATTTAGTTAAAACATTTATATTTGAGAATATTGAGGGTGATTTAATGGAAAACTTAAGTAATACAAGTGAGAAGAAACTTGATAAAAAAGATTTAAAAGCAGTTGTAATAGGAAAAGGCCCTGCTGGTATTTCAGCTGCTATTTATTTATTAAGAGCGGGCTTCCCTGTGGATATTATTGGCAAGGATTATGGTGCTTTAGACAAAGCTGATAAGGTAGAAAATTATTATGGCTTTGCACAGCCTGTTTCAGGGCGAGAACTGATAGATGAGGGTGTAAAACAGGCCAAGCGTTTAGGTGCAAATGTTATTGAAGATGAGGTAGTAGGAATAAGCTTTGAGGATAAGCTAGCCATAAGTACAAAATCTCGGAAATTCAAGGCAGATGCTTTAATTATTGCAACTGGGACATCTCGTCCAGCACCAAATATAAAAGGTATTAAAGAATATGAGGGCAGAGGAATAAGCTATTGTGCAGTGTGTGATGCATTTTTTTACAGGGGTAAAAAAGTAGCTGTAATAGGCGATTCCGATTATGCTTTGCATGAGGCGATGGAGCTTTCACAAGCAGCAAGTCAAATAATTTTGCTTACCAATGGTAAAAAACCACAGGTAAGCTTTCCTCAAAATATTAAAATAGAAGAGGCTAAAATACTTGAAATTAAAGGCGATGACAAAGTAAATAAAGTTGTATTAGCTGATAAAGAAATAGATATTGATGGCATTTTTGTAGCATCGGGCGTAGCAGGAAGTGCTGATTTTGCCAGAAAATTAGGCCTTCAATTAAACAACAATAAAATAGTTGTAGATGAAAATCAATTTACGGGAAACCCGGGCATTTTTGCAGCCGGAGATTGTACAGGCGGACTTTTACAAATATCCGTTGCAGTGGGTGAAGGTGCTGTTGCCGGAACATCAGCTGTAAAATATTTAAGAACTCTTTTATAACAACCAAAAAACACCTATAAATTAAATGTAATGGTCTTATTACTCATTTTATATTGTATGTATTTCACGCCGACCATATCAAACATTTTTTTAGAGGCAATTACGCTCTCTGTATTTGCATATTTATCTTCAAGATAAATCACCTTGCTGATTCCACTTTGAATAATAGCTTTAGCACATTCATTACAAGGAAATAAAGTGACATAGGCAGTTGCATTTTTTAAGCTTCTGCCGTTGCTGTTTAATATAGCGTTTAATTCAGCATGGCAAACAAAAGGATATTTCGTTTCTAAAGGATCGCCATCACGTCCCCACGGCATACAATCATCATGACAGCCATTAGGCATACCATTATATCCGATAGAAATAATCCTTTTATCCTCATTAACTATGCAAGCTCCAACCTGAGTTGAGCTATCCTTACTCCTCATTGCTGAAAAAACAGCTATGCCCATAAAATATTCGTCCCAAGTAATATAATCTTGTTTTTTCATAATAAAACCTTCCCGATAAAAAGTCTTGTATTTAGCATTAATACAAGGTTATTTTATCATATTCAAAAGGTTTAGTCAAGAAAATTGTAAATACCTCTTTACTATAAGTATTAAATTTTATTATAATACTGTCTGTCTATAAAGTCTGCTTTGATATTCTTTTCCTTGGCTAGCTTTCTAAGCTGGGATAGTCTTGAAATTATACTGTTTTCCTCATAAATAAGAGCCTCAATAATATCATTATCAACAGTTAATTCAAAACAGCTTCTAACATTTTGCAGCTTTTGTTCAAGCATTGATATTTCAATGCAGATTTTTTCCTTGTCACTCTTTACTATGACGGGCTTTTGCCTTTTAAATAAATCAAGTATGTACATAAAAATCCTCCTTGCATAATGATTATATAGCAAGGAGGGTTTATAATATGTCATATTTAGTAAATCAATCATCTACAACTAATAAATATATCGCAAAAAAAACAAATAAATATTATAATACCAAGATTTTTTATGATATATTTTACAATATCTAAAAAAGATATAAAATATAAGATTAAATTACCCTAATTAAACTTACAAATAAAAAGACACGACTCTTAATTAAGCTTATTTTCCTAATCTTATCATTTCATCGATACATTTACGTGCATCTTTTAAGGTTTGCTTGTCCATTTCTATTTCCAAGCCACCTCTTCCTGTTAAGGAATTATATACATCCATAAGATTAGTGATTTTCATATTGGGGCAAATAAGGTGCTTAGATAAGCTGTAAAAGCTCTTGTCACGACACTCATAGGATAGATGCTCAGTAATGCTTGTTTCCGTACCGATTATAAATTCCTTTGCATCGGACTTTTTTGCGTATTCCATAATTCCAGAGGTAGAGCCAATATAATCAGCTAATTCAACAACCTCAGGGCGACACTCAGGATGAACTAAAAAAAGTGCATTAGGATGCTTTTCCTTCATTCTTAGAGCATCAGCTTTTTTAATTCTAGCATGCACAGGACAGCCGCCCATCCATGTCTTTATATTTTTATTAGAAACTTGCTTTGAAACATAATCGCCAAGATTACAATCGGGAATAAAAAGTATATTTTGATTATCGATTTTTTCGACTATTTTAACAGCTGAAGAGGACGTAACACACACATCGGTAACACATTTTAAAGCTGCTGTTGTATTAATATAAGAAACAACTGTATAATCGGGATTTTTCTTCCTAAACGCCTTAACTTCCTCAGCACCAAACTGCTCTGCCATTGGACAACCTGCCTCTTCATTAGCTAGAATAACCTTTTTCTCAGGGGAAAGAATCTTTACAGTTTCAGCCATAAAATGCACACCGCACATAAGTACGCTTTTATTTTCCACCTTTGATGCAGCCACACTAAGCTGAAAGCTATCGCCTACAACATCAGCAACTTCACAAATTTCTCTGCCCTGATAAGTATGTGCAAGTATAAAAGTGCCAGTTTTCTTTTTTATATCAAGTATTTCTTTCTGCAAATCGATTACATTGTTTGCCATATTAACTCCCCTTTCAGAAGTGCTTGCTTTAATTCTACACAGTTTTTCGATATTTATTTTTGTATAATTTATTATATCATTTTTATTTTAAATAATCAATACCAAAAGGGTGAATTAGTCACGTGAAAACATTAAGTTTTTTCCAATACCAAGCGTTTAAAGTGATTTCCTCGCTCCTCAAAATTTTTATAAAACCCATAGCTTGCTGCTGCAGGTGATAATATACAACAATGCTTTGTAACAGATATAGCAATATCAACAGCCTGATGCATATCTTCAGCAACGAATTTGTTCGCTTCTTTAATCTCCTTTGCTATCCTCATACCTGTATCAGGGAGAAAAATAAGATTTTTTACTATACCCTTATTCAAAAAATCCACTAAAACTTTATAGGAAATATTCCTTTCAGTTCCTCCTATTATAAGAGTGTCCACATTTTCAAATGACTTTACAGCCATAATTGTAGCATAAGGCGTAGTAGATATGCTGTCATTAACAAAAATTACATTATCTTTTTTTAAAAAAACTTCAAGCCTGTGTTCAAGTGGATTAAAGCTTTTTAAGCTATCCAAAGATACCTTTATATCACAATTTACCTTTAAAGCAGCAAACAAAGAAATTGCAATATTGTAATAATTATGAATACCCACAAGCGAAGTATCTATGTCCTTTATAGAAGTGCTAAAACAAGGCAGAGAAAGTATCTTTTTTTCCTCATCAACGAAAATATCAGCACCTTTATTTATAGCACATATATATTTTTCTTGAGGAAGTAAGTGAAGGGTTTTATTAACACAATCCTTATTTATAATTAAAATATCATTTTCAGTTTGATGCTTGTAGATATTTTCCTTAGCAGCTTTATAGGCATTAAAATCTATATAATGGTCAAGATGCTCCTCAAAAACATTTAAAAGCACTGCTATATTTGGTGATGCTTTTGCAAATTCAAGCTGATGGCATGACATTTCACATACAATAATTTCATCACCGGAAAGTGACAAGGCAGCTTCTAAAGGGGGAATACCTATATTTCCAACCAATACAGACTTTTTTCCATTTGCTTTTAAAAAATGATGAATAAGGCTTGAGGTAGTTGACTTTCCCTTAGTACCGGTAACACCGATTATGAAATTATTACAAAGTCTAAGTAAAAGATCGGTTTGGCTTGTTATTTTCGCCTTGTTTTCATCTGAAATAAAATCCTTTATAATGACACCCGGAGATTGGAGGATAATATCATACCCATCACAATGATTGAGATAATCACTGCCTACATATGTCTTTATATCTTTAAGCATTGAATAATCGTCAATTGCCATCGACGCAATAGCAATATCAGGAGCTTGGTCGCAATTGAGTGAATTGAGGATATTCAGCCATGCCCTACCTTCTCTTCCAAACCCTAAAATAAGAACCTTCTTTCCAGAAAAAAACTTTTCCAGCTTGTTTTTCATACGCTACCCCTTATCTATGACTTTAACAGACTTAAAAATTTTGTGGGAACAAAATTATCACTATCAAAATAATTATTATGGTCAATGATGGAATAAGAATTTATTTCTTTGAAGTTTTTTTCTAATAAAAGCGGGAGCGTAATGTGACTGTCTTTCCTTTTTTCAATAGCATTTTTTAACGCAAGCCTTACCTCATCCCTTGTTCCCACACATTCAAAGGGCTTATCATAGTCGGGGTTAATAAGAGCTATAAAATCGGAATTAAGACTTTCATCATTAAGCAAATTCTTTCCAAAAATATTTACTAGTTCATCATCATGTAGAAAAGCTGAAAGCATAATGTAAACATAAAGACATTTCGAGCAGCTTCCACACCATATATCGGATTTTGAACCTCTATTACAGCTTTTAAAAATATCAAAATACTTTTTGTGCTTAACAAATTCCTTTGTAATCTGCCATTCACTCCACGGACGCAATAGGCTGAAATATTGAGTAGACTGCCCGAAATAACGGTCTGTATACTGACGAAAATCCTCTTCAAACTCAGTGCTTTTACTATATTGGTGATTTACCTTTGAAGCTGTATTTCCTTCATTAGCACTGCTCTCATTTGAAAGCACAACATATTCCTTTCCTAAAACCTTAGCAAACATAAATGAAGAAAAAGCTATTACTGACGATATAGGCGTATGCCCGTTTAAATATCCCTTTGAATTAAGAGCTAAAAGATTTTTATCAATTGTGCGTGATATTTTTATAATTTCCTTATCAGTATAGCCTGCTCTATAAGCTGATTCGAGCATTGATAAGCGTGGATTTATCATATAGCACAGGTTATTATCAATGCCTATTTTATTTAACAGCTCTAAGGTAACAATACTGTCCTTTCCTCCTCCTATGGGTATTATACACCCTTGTGTATCATGTTTTTCAGTGAAAGACTGCATTGTATTATTTTTAGCAAAAATCTGCATAAAGGTGTCAATGTCTGCTTCTATCTTATTCTTATAAAAGAATTCTCCCAAGCCATTAAAATAAAGCTTTTTCCACCAAGAAACAGCATAATTATCTAAAGCTCCACATTCTACCCTTACAATAGGGGGACAAGCACACTTCCAATAGCTTACAAGCTCGCTCATTCCTATCGAAAAGACTAGGCTGTTCAAAAGCTCTTTATTTGAAAAGCTTAAAAACCTTTGTGCATAATCAGATGAAAAAGTCCATTCGGGATAAAAGTGATAATCGTCTATTGAAAAATGAAAGCGAAAGCCCCTTTCATCTATAAAATAATTATGATAAATAAAGGCCTTGTGCTTTTTTCTCAGCTCTTCAAAGGTATACAAAACTTTCTCCTTTTCTATTATTTTAATCAAGAATAATATTGTTTTTTACAAAGCTTTCAATCGACTCTTCATTCCTAGCTTCAAATTCGGGAGAAAGCTCGAAAAGCTCCCAGTTTTCAGAAAGCTGAGCTATATCGCCTTTCCCTAAGGTCTGCAATGAGCCAAGAGATTCACACTCTAAAAATTCAGCATTTGTAAATGTTTCAAAGTTGCAGCCATAATCAGGATACTCAGCATTCTCATTATATGGAAAACGCTTTAAAAACATTTGTTCATTCACAAAATATGCCGCCCAGCCATCTTCATTATTTATACCTATCTTAAAGCTTGTTTCAGCATTTTTATCTTGAGAAAGCGTTGCAAACTTATTGGATATAAAAAATCTCTTATCATTAATATCGGAATAAGGCCATAGCACATTTCTCCTATTAGACAGCAATCCCGTATCCTTTGTATTTAATGGGAAAACCTCGACTCCACCCTGTGCCAGCACTGTTAATGCCCATGGTGCGAGAGTCATTTCCTCATCAAGAATATTTGTTATTGAGTGAAACACACTAACCCTTGAGCTGTTTTCATCTAAAGTTACCTTCATAGAAAATGCCTCACCGGTTTTTGCCGCTTCAGGCTTTAAAAAAATGGAATTACCCTTTATTTCATAAGAAACGGGCTTGTTATCAGGGATGTAGGACTGTACATAACGTTCGGGCGAACTCCAAAGCCTATGCCCGCCATAGATATACCAAGCCTCACCCTCGCCAAAATACTCTTGATATTCGGCTGTATCATTTTTGATATTGCGATTAATATCCTCTTTCATCACGTTTTCCTTGCCATGCAGCTTGTAGGAAATAATTCGTGGCCCAATGTCGACAGTCACTATAAGCTCGCAAGTATCGTTCTCCATTTTTAAGCATTTGCCATAATTTTTGTACTCAATCTGATTAATTTTTACACTCATATTCTTTACCTTTCATTAAAATGTTATTTATTGATTAAAATAGGTTTTTGAGTAAAATCACTCCCACATGGCATAGGCTTTTGCATGGAAAGGGAATATAGGTCAGTGCATTTTTCTGCCAGCCTCGATTCATGTATAGCCTGTCTGCTTGATATTGAAAGCATTTTTAAAGAAGTGTTTATTGGTATGCTGCTATTTGCCTTAGATAAAATTTCTCTGCCCTTACTATTCATGCCTAGAATATGTATATAAGCAGGCGGGAAATTAATCATATCAGCTTTTATTTCTAAAAAGCAGCTTAATACAGCTCTCCTAATACTAGCCATGGTATATCGCTTTGACTTTACCAGTGCATAAAGCTCATTAATAGAAGAGGCAATTCTCACTGACTTATATAGCTTATCAGACATACCGCCAATTACATTTGCATATTTGGAAAAGCTTTTTTTATCAATAGTGCGAAGCTTTGAAAGTACGGCTATTTCTAGCTTTTTTATATCAGCAATATTTGAAAAATCAGATTTAGGTAAGAATGATTCAAACTCCTCACCCGTTATCACCATTTTTCTTATTTGTGATGCACTTAAAATTCCTGTATCTTTATCTTTCTCAGCCTTCATTTCATCATGATTTGCATGAAACCTTTTTATAGTAACAGGCTTTATTTGAGAACCAACATCATCTAATGCCTTTATATATTCAATAGCAAGAGTATTATTTGGAGAATTAAGCGTATCTACAATAATATCGTGATAAAACAGCCTTATAGAATCTGATAAAGCACGAGGAAAGCTTTTGCCCTGTCTTATTTCATAGTGAAATTCATCTGATTGAAGAGCATATTCAACAGCACCAGCAGTTTCCTTTAATAAATCAATATCACCACATTCACTACCAAAACTAAGTATATCAATACAATTAAAATTGTCAAGGATATTAATTGCACCTTTTGCAAATATTTCAGCACTAGCTAAGGAATATTGCACAGGAAGCTCAACAACTAAATCCACTCCATTTTCTAAGGCTGTTTTTGCCCTTTTATATTTTTCAGTGATTGCTACATCGCCACGCTGAGTATAATTGCCACTCATTACAGCTACAATATGTGTAGCTCCAAAATCTGACTTTGTTTTTTCTATATGGTATTTATGTCCGTTGTGAAAAGGATTATATTCACTTATTATTCCTGCAATTTTCATTTTTACCTCATTAAAAATATTAAAAGCTTAAAAAATTTCACTACACTTATTTCCTAAAAGCTAATTGTACTATATTTTTATAATAAATCGACAATAAAGCTGTGATTTCTCTTAAAAAACTGATAAAGCCTTGACAATATCAGCTTTAGGGTATAAAATATATACGGCATTTTAATTAAAAAGCAAACTATTTTATATTAACATAAATATTATAACATTTATTGAAAGGAAATTGTGTAAATGAAGATTCTCGTCATTAACGCTGGCAGCTCGTCTTTAAAATATCAATTAATCGATATGGAAGATGAAAGCGTAATCGCAAAGGGAAATTGTGAAAGGATTGGTGTAGATGGGCTTATAACTCATAAGGTAAATGGTTATGAGCTTAAGCAGGAGGCTAGCTTCCCCACTCATGCAGAGGCTTTTGAAAAGCTTGTAGAGGTATTGTTAAACGGGGAACACGCAGTAATCAAGAGTATTAAGGAAATTTCTGCTGTTGGACATAGGATTGTGCAAGGAGCAGAAATTTTTACTGAAAGTGTAATTATTACACCAGAAGTTATTGAAAAGATTGAAGGTATTGCTGAGCTTGCACCACTGCATAACCCTGCTCATGTACTTGCTATGCGTGCTTGCCAAAAGGTATTTGATAAAAGTGTGCCTCAGGTTTGTGTATTTGACACTGCTTTCCATGCTACAATGCCTAAAAAGGCTTATATGTTCGGCGTTCCATACGAATATTATGAGAAATACTCTATTAGAAAATACGGTTTTCATGGTACATCACACAGGTTTGTAAGTCATGAGCTTGCTTCACTGTTAAACAAGGATATAAGTGAGTTGAAAATTATCACCTGCCACTTAGGAAATGGCTGCTCGATAGCTGCTGTTGATAAGGGCAAAGTTGTAGATACATCTATGGGCTTTACTCCTCTTGACGGGCTTATTATGGGAACACGTTCAGGTGCTGTCGACCCATCTGTGCTGACATTTATCATTGAAAAGGAAAACCTTAGTGCAAAGCAGTTAAGCGACTTATTAAATAAAAAATCAGGCTATCTTGGCATTTCAGGAATATCCTCAGACCATCGTGATTTATGTGCTGCTGCTGATAACGGAAATGAAAGAGCAAAAATTGCAATAGATATGCAGATTTATCAGATACAGCGTTATATCGGTGCTTATACAGCAGCAATGGATGGACTTGATGCAATTGTATTTACAGGTGGTATTGGTGAAAACAGCCCGTTCCTGCGTGAAGCGGTTTGCAAAGGGTTAAAATACTTTGGTGTTGAAATAGACAAGGAAAAGAATGTTGTTAGAGGAAAAACCGAAAACCTCACTGCTAAGGGTGCTAAAACTCAAGTATGGGCAATAGCTACTAATGAAGAGCTTCTAATTGCACGTGATACACTTCAGCTTGTTAGCAAAACTAAATAAAATTATACGCATATATAAAAATTTCTGTGAGCTTGCTATATGGCAAGCTCTTTTTATTTATTAAAAGCAATATCCTTAATAACCTCTCCTGCTATTATCAGCCCTGCCACCGATGGCACAAAAGCAATACTTCCGGGAATTTGACGTCTTATATTACAAGTCCTTTTTGTATCAGGGGGGCAAATGCAATTATGCCTGCAACTGTTTTTTTCATCTTCAATCGGAGTCATAGGCTTTTCCTTAGAATATAGAACCTTCAGCTTTTTTATACCCCTTTTCCTCAATTCATTTCGCATTACACGTGCTAAAGGACATACTGAGGTTTTATAAATATCGGATATTTCAAACTGTGTAGGGTCAAGCTTATTTCCTGCACCCATACAGCAAATAATTGGGGTATTTGATTTTTCGCACTTTTCAACAAGCAAAAGCTTTGCACTTACAGTATCGATTGCATCAACTACATAGTCAAAGCTTTTAAAATCAAATTGCTCTGCTGTTTCTTCCCCAAAAAAGGTTTGCATGATATTTATTTTAATCTTAGGATTTATAGCAAGTGCCATATCACGGGCTACCTCTACCTTGTTTTTACCAACTGTATTGCGATTTGCAATAAGCTGCCTATTTAAATTAGTAAGACATATTTTATCATCATCTACAATTGTAAGTGTGCCTACTCCGCTTCTTACAAGTGCATCAACAGTGAATGAGCCAACTCCACCTATACCAAAAACTGCAACATGGGCATTTTCAAGGTTTTTGACTCCCTCATCACCTAGTAATAATTTTGTTCTAGAAAATTGATTTAACACAGACCTTCTATTTCCTCCAGCCATTTAGTTTTTAAATGGTAAATTACATCTTTTCTTTCTACCACTATATTTGTTTTTTTCTTCAATTCATTATCGGATAGAATACTGCATACAAGCTCCCTTGTCGGATTTACTGCAATAGGATTTCCTACAAGACGCATCATAGTAAGATCTCCCGCTGTATCACCATAAGCATAGCATAGACTCAAATCTAAATCATATTTTTCAGCCATTTCAAGCACTGCATTATTTTTGCTTACTCTATCCCACATTGGTATTATTTCGCCATTATATTTGCCGTCATCTCCAATTTTATAAATAGTTCCCTTATAATCATCTAGGCCATATTTCCTTGCCATCTCTGAAACCAGCTCAATCGGTGAGCCTGAAATAGCTACAACCTTATGCCCCTGCCTTTTATGCCATAATATCCTATCACGTGTATAAGCATAAACACGCTCACCCTTTTGCTCTATTACACGCTTTGCAATATATTTTATGTGAAAAGGGTCAGTGTTGAGGACAGTGTCACTATATGTTTCCACCATTTTCATAAGATAAATATCATAGTCACCTACACGTTTATCCCATTTGGTAAAAGCCGGCTCTACTCTGCTGGTCCATTGTGATAGGTCTATTATTTCATAGCGAATAAGCTTTTGCAGCATTTCGCTGATTAAGCCTTCTCTTGAAATCGTACCATCAATATCGAAAAAAGCAGCAGTTCTTCCTGTCATTTTGCACTCCTTCTCAATGCCTGTTTATATCCCTGTGACTAACTCTCACATTATATCCCTTTTGTTCAAGGAAATATGCTGTGCTTTCAGCAAAGGTAACACTTCTATGCTTTCCGCCGGTGCAGCCAAAGGCAATAACCAGCTGAGTTTTCCCCTCTGAAATATAAAGAGGAAGTAAAAATTCAAATAAATTAAAAAGCTTTTGTTCAAGCTCCTTTGCTTGGTTAAATGACATTACATACTCACTCACACTGCTGTCAAGTCCCGTTTTGCCTTTCAGCTCAGGCACATAAAAAGGATTAGGCAAACAGCGAACATCAAATACAAGGTCCGACTCTTCAGGCGGATTATATTTAAATCCAAAGGAATAAATATTTATAATAATACTGTCACTTTTTTTGCTTAAAAACATAGATGCTATAATACTCTTAAGCTTCGATGTAGTTGTCGATGAAGTATCTATTACAAAGTGAGCTTTACCTTTTATATCACTTAATGCCTCTATTTCTGCATCTACTGCCTTGTACAAATCGCCTTTTACTTGTTCATCCAGAGGGTGCTTTCTTCTTGTTTCCTTAAAGCGTTTTACTAAAACCTCTTTTCGTGCAGTAAGAAAAATTATCTTTGTGCTTATTTGGTTTTTATTAAGCTCTTCAATAGCATCATTAAGATTAAGCAGCATTGTGCCGCCTCTAATATCGGTAGCAATTGCAACTTTTTTTACATCGCAATCATTTGCACATATTTCACCGAATTTAGGTATCATTTGAGGGGGCATATTATCTATGCAAAAAAATCCTATATCTTCCAAAAACCTCATCACACTTGATTTTCCTGCACCTGAAAGTCCTGTAACAATGACAAATTCCATTTTAAATTCCTATTCCCAGATTAACATTTCACATTCCAGCTTTATGCCGGTCTGCTCATTGACCTTTTGCTTTACACAATTTACAACATCTAAAACATCATCGAATGTTGCGTTATTTTTATTTATTACAAAGCCACTGTGCTTTGTACTCACCTCAGCTCCGCCACAAGCTTCACCTTTAAGCCCACAGACTTCAATGAGCCGTGAGGCATAGTCGCCGACAGGCCTTTTAAAAGTACTTCCTGCACTTGGATACTCCAAGGGTTGTTTGTCAATACGCCTTTGCATAAGCTCATTCATTCTTGATTGTATCGTGTTATAATCGCCTTTTTTAAGCTTAAAGCTAACGCTGGTTATACAAGCGTTATTTAATGAAAAATAGCTTTTTCTATATGAAAGCTGCATTTCTTCAGCCTTCATAGTCTTTAGCTCACCCTTTTCTATATAATTACAATGGCTAATAATATCCTTGATTTCCCCACCATAAGCACCGGCATTCATAAACAACGCACCACCGACCGACCCTGGTATGCCATATGCAAATTCTAAGCCGGTAAGAGAGCTTTGCAATGCCTTTTTACATACAGAAATAAGCTTTGCACCTGCTTGTGCTGTGATAATATTATTTTCAACGGAAATCTCCGCCATATCCTTGCCCAATACGATAACAGCACAGCTTAGTCCCTTATCACTTATCAGTACATTACTACCCATACCTAGAATACGATATGGCAAATTTTCTTTCTTACAAATTTTCAGCAGTGAAAGAAGCGACTCTTCACTATTAGGTTTTACAAGTATATCACATTTTCCACCAATTTTCATAGTAGTGTAGGGAGCGAGTGTTGCACACTCTTCATAATAGCAATTATAATTTTTAGCCGTTTTTATAAGATTTTTATATAAATCAAATGCTTTCTGCAAGTTTTACCTCCCATTATAATTTCATGCCCTCTTTAAATTATGAAGGAAAGCAGCACCGATAATACCTGCATCATTGCCCAGCTTAGCAACATCAAGCTTAGTGCTTTTATGAGGGTCTATGCAGTAGCTTTCCTCGTTAATAATTTTTTCAAGAGGCTTGATAATATTATCGCCTTCTTTACAAATGCCTCCACCAATAAGTAAAACCTCCGGCTGAAAAATATTAACTATATTAACAAGCCCTGTGCCAAGATATGAAATATATTTATCAACCACTTCTTTAGCGTATTTATCATCGGCCCTCATTCCATCAAATGCTGTTTTTCCATCTACATTATTCAAATCTCCGACTATTTCCCACATTTTTGAATTTTTATTTTCTTTCATAGCCTCTTTTGTCATGGAAATTAAAGCACTAGCTGATGAATAAGCCTCAAAACAGCCTTTTCTGCCACAAGTACAAGCTCTACCATCCTTCTCAATAACAGTATGACCAAGCTCAGCACCACAGAAATTAAACCCTGTATAAATTTCACCATTAATAATAATTCCACCACCAACACCAGTACCTAGAGTGACTACCACGATATTATTATATCCTTTACCACCACCTGCCAAATACTCCCCATATGCTGCGGCATTTGCATCATTTTCAATTGCGATACTTTTATTAAGCTTATTTTGTAACATTCCACCCAAGTCAGTATTCTTAAAGCCAAGATTATTTGAATAAAGTACAATGCCAGTGTTTCTATTAGCAGCTCCAGGTGTGCCTATACCGATATTTTTTACATTATCAAGCTTTATATTCGCTTTTTCACATGCCAGTAAAACACCATCAGCAATGCTTTGAGCAATTTCCTCGGCACTGCGTGGAAGATTAGTTTTGATATTAGAGCTTGCAACTATATTGAAATTTTCATCTACCACACCGGTTTTTATATTTGTTCCGCCTAAATCAACGCCTATGCTATACATAGTTTATCTCCTTAAATTATATAATATAAATTAAATTAAAATGCCTAATAATTCTCTTTTATAGTTTAATATGCTTTTGCAAATAATTTTCAAACCTTATTAAATCAGCATTTATGATTAAATCCTCGGGAAAATCGACTTCGTTTAAAAGCTTTATAGATTTTTCAAATTCGCCTATTCTAGTACAAAAATGTGCATCAGAATTTACAACAATCTTTGTACCGTGTTTTTTACAGGAAAGTAAAATTTCCTTATATCTTTCTGCTTCAGCAGTACGGTTTAACCTTGAATTATTTAATTCAATCAGCTTATCCTTCTTTGTGCAATAAGAAAAAACCTCATCAAAATCAAAGTCAAAATCAATCGTTACACAATGGCCTATTGCATTTACCCTTGGATTATCCAAAAGCTTAATATATGAATTTGTATGCTCCGCCTTACTAGAGGGCATACAAACAGGGTGATGATATGAAGCTACAATCCACTCGATACATTCATAAAAATTATTATTCTCTACATCTATGTTCCCGTCATAATCAGTAATATTTGCCTCAACACCCTTTACTACTTTTACACCGTCTATTTCACGGGGAATAGCTTTCATATTAGTGAAATGCCAAATATGTGGAGAATCAGGCATCTTTACACCGTGGTCTGTGATTGCAAGGTATTTTAATCCGTTCTTTTTAGCAAAGGCTACATTTTCCATCACAGTTGAATATGCATGGTCCGATGCTATTGTATGTGTGTGCATATCAGCTATAAACTTCATTTTTTCTATCATTCCCATTCTGTTACTATATCATTTGCTTCCATATTCAACCCAAGCTTTTGCATAAGCTCAGAAGCAGCATTATATCCCATCTTTTTCTGCCTATTATTCATAGCGGCTACTTCTAGTATAACAGCTAAATTCCTTCCCGGCTTTACAGGTATTGTAAGGGAAGGTACTTTTACACCAAGAATCGTTACATAATGATTATCCATACCCATACGGTCATATACCTTTTCGGGATTCCATGCTTCAAGCTCTACAACAATATCAATTTTTTCGGATATTTTTACAGAGCCTATTCCAAAAAGATGACGAGCATTAACAATGCCAATTCCCCTCAACTCTAAAAAGTGACGTATATTATCGGGAGAGCTTCCTACAAGTGTGATGTTAGATGCTTTTCTTATCTCCACTGCATCATCTGCTACAAGTCTATGCCCACGCTTAACAAGCTCTATTGCTGTTTCACTTTTACCTACACCACTTTCGCCAAGAATAAGCATACCTTCACCATAGACTTCAATCAAAACGCCATGACGAGTGATTCTAGGAGCAAGCTCAAGGCTCAGGAAATTTATTAGCTTTGACATAAAAGTAGAGGTGCTTTCAGCAGAGCGAAGTAAAGGTATTTCATAATTCTTAGCAGCCTCAAGCATTTCTGGAAAGATTTCAAGGTTTCTTGTCACTACAAATGCTGGAATACCTTTAGAAAACAGCTTGTCAAAGTTTTCTTGTCTTTGCTGTGCAGAGATGGTTTCCAGATATGCATGCTCCATTTTTCCGGCTATTTGAATCCTATTAGGGTCAAAATACTCATAAAATCCTGAAAGCTGCAAACCACAGCGATTTATATCATTGTTGCTTATCATTACTTCATTTTTATCATTTGGCTGAAATATAATTTCCAACTCAAAATTGTCTATGATTTTAGATAAGGCAACCTCAAAATTTTGTGCCATATTAATTCCTTTCACAATTTAACTTTTTATTTATTATACTATAATATTAAAATTATTTCAATAGATTATCGCAGTTTAATATAATTATTTCCACTGTTTACGTCATAAAACAAGGAATTATACAAAAACTTTAATATAAGTAAATTTAATTAACAATTTATAAACATTTTTTTAAATAAATTTGACAAAATTAAATTTCAGTGGTATAATAAATTTGCAAATTTTCATTGGAGGAGTTTTATGGACGCTGATAAAAGAAATAATATAATTTCCATAACCTTTGTTGTACTAACTATTCTAGCAGTAATTATCGGCATAATAATTTCATCAAACAAAGACCCAAACAAAGACGATATTAAAGCTGATATCTCGCTTTCTGATGAGGATTCACAGCCACAAAATACCACCGCCGAGCCTAAAGCTACTAGCACATCTTCCTCGGTTGATACAACAATTCCCGATACAGAAAGTAAGCCGTCGGACTCTACAAAAACTAACGATAATGTTGACGCCGACCCAATTGATGAACAAATTATGTATTCATGGGGAGCAAATTTCAGGCAATCACCTGATTTATCCTCAAAAATTCTTTCCTACCTGCCTTTAAACGCTGAAATAAAGGTAATTGGCACAGATGGCGAGTGGTATATCTGTGAGGTGGATGGAGTGCAAGGATATGTACATAGCACAGTTCTTTCAAAAACTAAGATAACTTCAAACACAGACAATGAGAGCAAGCCAAACGCTGATACGCAAAGCACAAATCAAAATGATAGTACAACAGTGCAGGGTACTGATGCCGACTCTTGAGCTTCACAATCCGATAATAGCACTGAATAAAGAACATTGTCACCAAACTTGTTTATTGTAAAGTTTCTCATATCAATCACAAATCCTGTTATAGCAGGATTTTTTTAATTAGCAGCTATTCGCTCTAGGAATTGCATTGTATTAGCGTTAATCCCTTGACAAATTGAGCTAAAACCCATATAATTAAAAGAGCGTATTATTAGTAAAAATTATTTTCATATAAAAGTAAAAGGAAGTATTTTAATGAGTATTGAGCTTGCAAAAACCTATTCTCCAAAAGATTTTGAAGATAGAATTTACAGGGAGTGGGAGGAAAAAGGATATTTTAAAGGGGTTGCTGATAAGAGCAAAAAGCCCTTTACAATAGTTATTCCACCACCAAATATTACCGGACAACTTCACATGGGCCACGCTTTAGACAATACATTTCAAGACATTCTTATAAGGTATAAAAGGATGAACGGTTATGCTGCCCTTTGGCTGCCCGGAACTGACCACGCTTCAATTGCTACTGAGGCAAAGGTTGTTGAAGCTATGAAAGCCGAAGGCTTAACTAAAGATGATGTAGGCAGAGAAGGTTTTTTAGAGCGTGCTTGGGCATGGAAGGAGCAGTATGCAAACCGCATTGTTAACCAGCTGAAAAAGCTTGGTTCTTCATGCGATTGGGACAGGTTGCGTTTCACCCTTGATGAGGGCTGCTCTAAGGCTGTTCAAAACGTGTTTGTAAATCTATATAACAAAGGTCTTATTTACCACAGCGAAAGAATAATAAATTGGTGTCCTAAATGTAAAACCTCAATTTCCGATATTGAGGTTGAGCATGAGGAAAGTCAAGGATTTTTTTGGCATATTGATTATCCTCTTTCAGATGAAAGCGGCAGCGTACGTATTGCTACAACACGTCCTGAAACGCTTTTAGGTGATACAGCTATTGCTGTTCATCCTGATGATGAAAGATATAAGAGCATTGTAGGTAAGATGGTAAAGCTACCTCTAACCGATAGAGAAATCCCCATTGTTGCTGATGAATATGTGGATATGGAATTTGGTACAGGTGTCGTAAAAATTACACCGGCACACGACCCTAATGACTTTGAGGTTGGAAGACGCCATGACCTGCCTATAATAAATATAATGACCGACGAGGGTATAATCAATGAAAATGGTTATGCCTACAAGGGTATGGAAAGGTACGAGGCTAGGAAAGCTGTTGTATCCGACCTTGAAAAGCAGGGCTTTTTACACATGGTAGAGCCTCACACTCATAATGTTGGACATTGTCAAAGATGCGGCACTGTTGTTGAACCTAGAGTAAGCCTGCAATGGTTCGTAAATATGGAACCTTTAGCAAAGCCGGCGATAGATGCTGTTAAAACAGGAGAATTACGCTTTGTTCCCAAGCGATTTGAAAACACATATCTTAATTGGATGGAAAACATTAAGGATTGGTGTATCTCCCGTCAATTATGGTGGGG
>JAAYSD010000098.1 GCA_012518465.1 Clostridiales bacterium | reverse complement strand
GTATTCATGATATTGTCAAGCTTAGCACCAATTTCATCAAGATACTTAATATAATCGGTATCATTTTTCATTTCAGCATAGCCCTTTAATATCTTAATTGCATATACAAGCTGAAAAGCTACAAAAGTAGATTCTCCCTTTTTGCCTAAACGCAAGCAGTCGTTCCAATCCGCATGAAGTCCGGCAGGCATTCCATGATTTCCAAGGTTATTCATAGAGAAAGAAATAGCTCTCTTTAAATGGTCATAAACAGTGCCTTTTTCACCATTATTTGCATAAGAAATTTCTTCATCAAGGAAGTCTGTATTACCAGTTTCTGATATATACTTAAAAATAGTTGGGAACAGCCATAAAGCATCATCTGCACGATATGAAGGATGTCCAGTTTCACGTACATAATCTGGATCATCAGGTGTGTTTTCCTCGCCTGCCTTATGAGTATATTTAACAAGAGGAAGTCCAGCACCATTAGTAACCTGTGCAGAAAGCATAAATTTAATTTGCTCAACAGCCATTTCAGGTGCAAGGTGAATAATACCCTGAATATCCTGAACAGTATCACGATAGCCATACCCATTTCTCAAGCCGCAATATTGAAAGGAGGCAGCCCTTGACCAAATAAATGTAATAAAGCACTGATAAGCATTCCATACATTAATCATGTTGTTAAACTTATCATCAGGTGTCTGTACATAAAGGTTATCAAGCTTAGAATGCCAATAGCTCTTAAGTTCGTCAAGCTCTTTTTCTACAACACCATCTTCATCATATCTTTTAATAATTTCATATGCCTGACTTTCAGAACGCTGACCTACTATAAATACAACTTCCTTTGTTTCACCAACAGCTAGTTCAACATCAGTTTCCAATGCACCACAAGAATTTGTATTGAAGTTTAAATCACCCTTTAAACCTTCTTCAATACCAATAGGATTACCATATTTTCTATATTTTCCAATAAACTTATCCCTATCACCACAAAAAGCATTAACCTTTTGCTTAGCCAAACCAAAGAAACGTTCTCTACCGTTTTCACCATTTGAATTTTTACCAACATTTTCATTAATCGCTTGTAAAATCATGCAATCACGTTTAAAATAAGTCCTAGTAATAAAAAGAGTATATTGCAAATTTACTTGGTCTTGCTCGTAATTACTTTCATTGGTAAATTCTACAAATCCTGTCAAAGCAAGCTTTCTTGCCTTATCAGAATTATTTGTAACCTTTAAACGCCATACCTCATATGTCTGATTTAAAGGAACATAGTATAATGCCTCACTTGTTATACCATCATATTCTGTAACCATGTTTGTATAAGCTGTACCATGATGACAAGTAGTCTTATATTTATCCAATGGCTTTCCGACAGGCTGCCATGTAGCAGACCAATAGTCATTATTATCTCTATCCTTGATATAGATATATCTTCCCGGCTCATCACCGACAACAGAATTAAAACGGTATCTGATTATTCTGCCGTTTGCCCCTGACTTAACAAATGAATAACCAGTAGCATTATTTGATACAATAGCACCATATTCAGGAGAACCTAAGTAGTTTACCCATGGAGCAGGTGTATCAGGACGAGTAATAACATATTCTCTATCCTTTTCATTAAAATAACCGTAGTTCATAATTACCTCCAAAAAAACTTATGTTATCTATATATTTATTTTAAGTAAATTAAGTTTAACAAAACTGATTGTAAACAATAATTTATATTAACTCCCGATAACATACTTTGATATATACATTATAACAGTAAAACGATTTCAGCACAAGGGCGTTTTTTTGCACAAATATTTATATATAAATTTGTGCAATATTACTAAAGTTTTGTTTTATTCGCATTACTATTATCCCCTATTATTCACCAAAAATTATAAAAATCATATATTAATACAAAGGGAGAGGTTTCCCACTCCCTTTGTTTGTCGGCAAACACAGCTTTTACAGTTTGCTATTCGTATTGGACACACGAAGCTTAATACAAAGCACTGTATTTACTTTTTTGATGTTTTTCTTTCTAGAGGGAAACTCAATCTTGTAAATGCTCCTTTTAATACCTTCCTATATTAAATTCATTCTCAAATATTATAACACTTACTCAGCCTGTTTAAAAAGCGGGCTGAGTTTTGCTTTTTAATATATTTATTTTATTTAAGTAACATAAATCTACAAATTTAATATAATAAAATATAATGAATTTTAAAAAGGATGTGCTGTATGAAAAACAGTTTTGGTCATGCAATTGTAAAAATACATTCACATACATATTCAGACACATATACATTATGTCTTTTGGATAGAGAAAACAACATAGTTGATTTAGTTCAAAACGTTTATAATGGCTGTGTCGAAATATGTTTTTTTAAATGTGGATGTTATAAGTTGATAGCTATACAGGACAGCTTTCCCTATAATATCATTAGAAAAAATATATTTCTATGTCTGAATAGAAATATTTGCATATCATACAATTTTTCTAAATCTCCAACAAGGCAATTAACGGATTTTAAAGCATTTGTAAGTGATGCAAATTATAAAAATATTTATTTTAAAGGAGTTGCAATTAACATTGGCTATTTTACAGACACAGACTACTGATGCGTCGGGTGAAGTTCAATTTACTGATATTCCTGTTGGTACGGGCTATACTCTAGAAACTCTAGTAGCAACAATTCCCGATGGGTATGAGGCATATATTGATTCTGATTTTGAAGTTGAAGAAAATATGCCCGAAACACTCATAGGTCTTGAGCCTGAGGCTGGAAATGATTTAACACTTGATGTAAAGGTAGTAAACGGGCTTATCTCACTCCTCCCCGTATCGGGAGCAGTTTTTAACGTTTTTGCCGACGCAGGTAAAACACAGCTTTTAGGTCAATTTACCTCTGATGCAAGTGGCGAATTCAGCATCCCTCACCTAGTAGGCAGTACAGCAGGACGGTCATATTATATTTCTCAGGTAACTGCACCCACCGGCTATTATCCTGCTAGTGATCAGACGGTTGTAATATTAAAGGCTACAACACCTGATGAATTAGTCATCGTAAATCCATTCCTAATTGGATTTGACGCTAAGGTTTCAGACGCTAATTATAGTAATATGACTTTTGAAGGCGTTGACGTACAAATTTCAAAATAGTTGTATTTTTAGCTGAATATAATAAAAGGCTGCATAGCAGCCTTTTAAACTAAAGATAAAGTATCGGAGATGTGCGTGGGGCTAACTATGGGGGAGCTGACTCCCCCTAAAAACCTGCAGCCTTTTATTAATTATATTAAACTAAATCCTCATTAGATTTATTCATATTGAGAGAGTGCTTTACCCTTTGGCTTTCCTCAGCACGCTTAGCATTATTAAATCTATCCAGTGTTCCTACAAGATAACCAGTGATTCTTCTAATGCGTTCAAAAGGCTTGCCATCGGTTTCCTTACGTCCACAGCGTGGACATTCCTCACCGATTACTCCGGTATATCCACATTCTGGGTCACGGTCAACTGGGTGATTTATAGAGCCATAGCCTATTCCCTGCTCCTTCATACAGCGTACGACCTGCTCAAACGCTTCAACATTATTAGCTAAATCACCATCTAACTCAACATAGCTAATATGTCCCGCATTAGTAAGTGCATGATATGGTGCTTCCTTCTTTATTTTATCAAAAGCAGAGATATTATAATAAACAGGAATATGGAAGGAATTTGTATAATAATCTCTATCTGTAATTCCTTTAATTTTTCCAAACTTTTTAGCATCAATCCTTACAAACCTACCCGACAAGCCCTCTGCCGGTGTAGCAAGCAAGGTATAATTCAAGCCTGTTTTCACACTTTCATCGTCCATACGTTTTCTCATATGCGTAATTATTTCCAAGCCGAGCTTTTGTGCCCTTTCACTTTGTCCATGATGCTCACCTATCAAAGCAACCAAGCATTCTGCCAAGCCGATAAATCCAACTGAAAGAGTACCATGCTTTAGCACATCTTCTATGCTGTCATTAGGACCTAGCTTTTCAGAATCTATCCATACGCCCTGTCCCATAAGGAAAGGATAATTTTTAACTGTTTTAGATGCTTGAATTTTGAAACGGAAAAGCAGCTGTTCTATAACTAAATCTAGCTTATCATCTAAAAGCTTATAGAATCTATCAATATCATTTTCAGCTAATATACCAAGCCTTGGTAAATTTATCGAGGTAAATGAAAGATTTCCTCTACCTGTTACTATTTCACGGTTTTTATCATACACATTACCTATTACACGTGTACGGCATCCCATATAAGAAACTTCCGTATTATAATCGCCCTCTTTATAATATGTCAAATTGAAAGGAGCATCAATAAAGGAGAAATTAGGATACAATCTCTTTGCCGATACACGACAAGCAAGCTTAAATAAATCATAGTTGATATCCTCAGGGTTATAGCTAATTCCTTCTTTAATCTTGAATATATGAATTGGGAAAATTGGTGTTTCACCGTTTCCAAGCCCTGCCTCATTAGCTAGAAGAATATTTTTAATTACCATTCTTCCCTCCGGAGAAGTATCAGTACCATAGTTAATAGAGCTAAATGGTGTCTGAGCACCTGCCCTGCTGTTCATTGTATTAAGATTATGGATAAGTGCCTCCATAGCCTGATAGGTTGCTCTATCGGTTTCCTTAAGAGAAAGCTTAGCAGTAAAGTCCTGCACCTTTTCTATCAGCTCTTGAGGGATAAATTTTGCAAGCTCCTTTTGTTCAGCCTCCTTGTATCCATTATTATCAGCCAAAACAGGAGTCAATCCCTTTGCCTCAAGTCTGTCCATATATTCACGAACCTTAGCATCAAGATCTTCAACATTTAAATCACTATTATGGATAGCAATACTTCTAACAATATTTTGTCTATAACATCTCTTATATGTTTTAGCAACGCCCTTAGCCATGCTATAATCAAAATTAGGTATGGATTGTCCTCCATGCTGGTCATTTTGATTTGACTGAATAGCAATACAAGCAAGTGCAGAATAGCTGGCAATATCGTTGGGTTCTCTTAAATAGCCATGTCCCGTTGAAAAGCCGCCCTTGAACAACTTAATTAAATCAATCTGGCAGCAAGTTGTAGTAAGGGTTAAAAAGTCCAAATCATGGATATGAATATCACCCTCGACATGTGCAGTTGTATGTTCAGGCTTTAACACATACATTTCATAAAACTGCTTTGCACCCTCAGAGCCATATTTTAGCATTGTACCCATAGCAGTATCGCCATCTATATTAGCATTTTCACGCTTTATATCACAATCTAATGCATCCTTAAAGGTTAAATCCTCATATATCTTCATAAGGCGAGTATTCATTTCTCTAGCCCTTGTGCGTTCAGCCCTATAAAGAATATAAGCCTTAGCTGTACGTGTATGCCCCTCTTCTATCAATACCTTTTCGACAGTATCCTGCACTTCTTCAACCGTCGGCATTCTGCCTATAATTGTTTCAGCTAATCTTTGACATACTATATCAGACAAGCTCATAGCTAAGTCATAATCTTGACCGCCCACTGCACGTGCAGCCTTAAAAATTGCATTTGCAATTTTTTCAACGCTAAAGGCTACCTGCCTGCCATCTCTTTTTGTAATCATTGTCAACATTGCCATTTTAAAGCTCCTCCTTATTTACTTACTTTTTCAAGTGTAAACATCATTATATACTCCACCACAATATATTGTACTTAAAGATTTTTAAAATAAATCAAAAATTAAATTCATAATAATTATCATTATCATTTCTGTTTATGAGCAAAAAAAATTATGTTATTGAAAGCTCAAAATCTTCAAACACAATATATTGTATGTATTAAGTAACTGAATACAATTATATAGTGTTTTTTTAGTTTTGTCAATATGTTTTTAGAAAATTATTCTTACAAATTTCTAGTTAATCTTTGTGCATATGTGCCAATAAATAATTACTTTTAACAAATCACAATAAAACAATTCCGTCCTTGTAATTATTATATAGCAGAATCACAAAGACGGAAATTATATTAAATTTAAGAAAATTGTATGTTTTTAAAAATTATAGTAAATTATTAGTGCAATTGATTTAAATATTTTGTAAAAGCATTTTTATTCTCCATAGCAGTGGTTGTTGGTCTGCCTAAATCTGCCCTTGCCCCCTGCGAAGAAAAAACCTCGATAAAGCTCAGCTTATTCTC
>JAAYSD010000010.1 GCA_012518465.1 Clostridiales bacterium | reverse complement strand
TATTGACATAATTTTTCACAGAAAGGTCGGGTTATATGAAAATTCTTTACGCTTCCAGTGAGGTACAGCCCTTTGCGGCATCCGGCGGTTTAGCAGATGTGGCAGGTTCTTTACCTAAAGCATTAGCTAACGATTTGACAGAACAGAATGAAGTGGCTGTTGTAATGCCTCTTTACACAAACACTATTAAGGAACAATACAAGTCTGCTATGCAGCAGCTAACCGCTATTGAAGTGCCGGTAGGCTGGAGAAAACAATACTGCGGTATTAAAAAACTTGTATTAAACAAGGTTACTTATTATTTTATAGATAATGAGTATTATTTTAAAAGAGATTATGGATTATATGGATATCTTGATGATGCTGAAAGATTTGCTTTCTTTTCAAGAGCTATATTAGAAATGCTGCCCATTATCGACTACAAACCGGATATAATAAACTCAAATGATTGGCAGACAGCACTAGTTCCAGTTTATTATAACACGATTTATGCGAGCGATTGGCGTTATCATAATATTAAGCACGTATTCACTATTCATAATATTGGTTATCAAGGACAATATGGTATGGAGCTTATTCCTGAAATCATCGGTATCCCTCCTGAGTTTTCCAATATAATCGAATATGATAACGATGTAAATTTCATGAAGGGTGCTATTGTAACAGCAGATAAAATCACTACTGTTTCCCCTACGTATGCACAAGAAATACTTGACCCTTGGTTTTCACATGGACTTGATAGAATTTTAAGGCATTATACTTATAAAACCTGTGGATTTTTAAATGGAATTGATACAGAATTTTATAATCCCCAAACAGATTTAAACATAGCCGAGCAATATTCAGCAAATAACAAAAAGGGCAAGGCTGTTTGCAAGGAAAAGCTTATAGAGGAATTTGGACTAAGCGATAATAAAGAGCCTGTAATAGCGATTATTTCACGCTTTGCCGGACATAAAGGCTTTGATCTTGTAAGAGAAGTATTTAATCAAATTATTTCACTAGGGTACAAGGCAGTTATACTAGGCTCCGGTGAGTTTTATTATGAAGAATTCTTTCAGCAGATGCATTATACTTATCCTGATAAAGTAGGCTTTTACTGTGGATATAATCCTGAGCTGGCAAGAAAGATATATGCAGGTGCTGATATGTTCTTAATGCCTAGTAAAAGTGAGCCATGTGGCCTTGCACAAATGATAGCTTTAAGATATGGTACTATTCCTATTGTAAGGCTCACAGGAGGGCTAAAGGACAGTATACCCGATGCCGGTGGGAAAAATGGTCTTGGCTTTACATTCCTTAATTATGACAGCTATGATATGCTGAATGCTATTCGTCGTGCTAGGGAATACTATGATAATAAGCTGATGTGGGGAAAACTTACCAGTCGTGCTATGCGTGCAGACTTCAGCTGGAAAAATTCAGCTAAGCTTTACTACGGACTTTATAAGGATATAATAAAAAAATAATAGAGAGAATATGCAAAATACAATTGATTTAATAAACGGTCTTAACGATTCACAAGTAAAACAAAGAAAAGACAAAAATCTAGTAAACAGTGCTTATCATGTTCCATCAAAGTCAATTTTAAATATTTTAAAGGATAATATTATCACCCTTTTCAATATTTTAAATATTGTTTTGGCAGTTTTTGTGCTGCTCGTAGAGTCATATAAGAACATTTTATTTTTAGGTGTAATCTTTTCTAACATAGCTATTGGAATTTTTCAAGAAATTCGTGCTAAAATAGCTGTTGACAAGCTTTCCCTCATATCCTCTCCAAAGGCAAGGGTAATAAGAAATGCTAAAAAACTCACCGTTAGTGCTGATGAAATTGTGCTTGATGATATTTGTGAGCTTTCATCAGGTATGCAGGTTTGTGCTGATTCAATCGTTGTCAATGGAGAATGTGAGGCAGATGAAAGCCTTGTCACTGGGGAAAGCGACGCAATACTAAAAAGAAAAGACGATTTGCTGCTATCAGGTAGCTTTATCACAAGTGGAAGCGTTTGTGCTAAGGTTGAAAAAGTAGGTGCCGACAATTATGCAAATAAAATCACTGCCTCAGCAAAATATATAAAGAAAAATAATTCTCAAATGCTTAGTGCTATTAAAAGAATTATCAAAATTATTTCCATATGTATTGTTCCTATTGGGGCGGCACTGTTCTTTAAAAACATATTTTTAACAGAACAAAATTTTGAAGATGGCGTTGTTAAAACAGTTGGTTCTATTATAGGTATGATTCCTGAGGGACTAGTGCTTTTAACAAGCATTGCTTTAGCTGTTAGTGTAATCAGACTGGCAAAGTCAAAAACTCTTGTTCAGGATATGTATTCTATCGAAACACTAGCTAGAGTTAATGTTTTATGCCTTGATAAGACAGGCACTATTACTGAAGGAAGTATGAAGGTAGATGAAATAGTCGAGCTTGATAATTCAATTATCGATGCTGAAGTGGCTCTTAATGCACTTTCAAGCTCTTTAAACGATGATAACGCCACTTTTACAGCCATAAAGGAAAGGTTTAATAAAGGCACTATATTCACCACTGTAAATATAATACCTTTTTCTTCAGCAAGAAAATTCAGTGCTGCTGTTTATGAAATATCGGGCAGCCTAAGCACAATTGTACTAGGTGCAGCCGAATTTATTTTACCCAATATAAACAGCAAGCTAAAAAAAGAAATCTCAGCTTATTCACAAAAAGGTAAAAGAGTTTTACTGCTTGCACATATAAAGGGAAGAATAGATAATTTTGTACCTCAAAATGCAGATATAAAGCCCATTGCACTTATACTTTTAAGTGATAAAATTCGCAAGGAAGCGCCTGAAACTCTAAGCTATTTTGAGCAGCAAGGAGTAAAACTAAAAATAATTTCCGGAGATAATCCTATTACGGTTTCAAGTATAGCCAAACAGGCTGGCTTAAAAGATGCTGATAAATATATTGATGCTTCTACACTAAAGACAGATGAAGAATTATATGAAGCAATAAGAAATTACAATGTATTCGGAAGAGTTACACCACAGCAAAAGCACAGCTTTATAAAGGCTCTGCAAGAGCAAGGAAATGTAGTTGGAATGACAGGCGACGGAGCTAACGATGTACTTGCACTTAAAGAGGCTGATTGTAGCATTGCCATGCAAAGTGGAAGTGATGCGGCTAGAAATGTTTCTTCACTGATTCTTTTAGATTCAAGCTTTGCCTCACTTCCAAAAGTAGTAGCAGAGGGAAGAAGAACAATAAATAATATAGAGCGGTCTGCAAGTTTATTTATAGTAAAAACTATTTTCTCTTTCCTACTAGCTATTATACAATTAATCTTAAATGTTGCTTCACCTTTTATGCCGATACAAATGACAATGATAAATGCCTTTGCAATAGGTATTCCCTCTTTCATCCTAGCTATGGAGCCAAATCACAAGCTGGTAAAGGGTGGATTTTTATCAAATATTCTTAAAAAAGCTATACCGGGTGCATTGACAATCGTGTCAGCTATAACAGGACTTTTTATAATATCAAAATTTTTAGATATTTCACCTGAAAAAATGTCAACAATGGCAACAATAATTCTAAGCTTTATATCACTTTCCGTTTTATTTACAATAAGTGTTCCATTTAATAAAAAGCGATTAACCTTATTTTTAACAATGGCTGGCTGTATTTCATTAAGTATAACCTTGTTTGCATCTTTTTTCGAAATAGAATATCTCGGCTTTATACTGTTTTTAATAGCATTCATGCTTTGTCTTATGTCAATCTCTCTTTTAATAGTGCTTACCACATATTCTCAAGCAATTGTAAACTTCACTAGATTCATTTTCAATCCAAAGGCTTGGGCATTCTTAAATAAAAGAAAAAGGCTGATGAAATTTTTTAAGGTTGTAGGAATAACTGCAATTGTTTGCTTAATCACATGGATTTCGACTGCTGTATTCGATTTTAATACGACAATGATAAAAGGTAAAAGCCCCACCTTTGCACCAATACAAACGCAAAGTCATGCGGGTATAAAAACCTACGACGGCTTTGGATATAAAATTACAATAGATAAAATAAATAATGAAACTAAGTTTTATATCATGGGTAATGAGATTTCAAACAAGTCGGAAGAATTTCTTGAAGAATAATAAATTTAAGTTCTATAATTCTATTATATATTGTTAAAAACTGCGTATTTTTACCGCAGTTTTTTTCTTTGCCCAAAAATGAACAAAGCAAATCATAATCAGCGTAAAAAAACATTTTTCATTGCATTGACTCGACAATAAAAACATATAGTAAGATTTATAATGTTTGTACAAGAACAAAATTTTTAGAGGAAAATTATGGTCGTATATCTTGATGTATTAATTATTTTAAATTTTTATATAATATATTTTTTGCTGCGTGCTGTCTGCATTCTTACCCACCAAAAAATAAAAACGTCACGCATATTAGCAGGCTCGGCTTTAGGTTCTTTAACATCACTTATAATTCTATTGCCATCACTTAGCATACCATTGTTAATTATTATTAAAAGCTTTTGTGGTGCTTTTATTATATTTATAGCCTTTGGCTTTTCAAATATAAAAGCCTTTTTAAAACAGCTAATTTTCTTCATGATTATTAACTTTATAGTAGCAGGTATAACAACAATGATTCAGCAAAATATTAGTGACAAAAGATTTATTACAATAAACGGCATCATTTATGTGGATATTTCCATAACAATGATTGTTATATCAACTATTGTCGCTTATTTCGCAGTAAAAATAATTACATATATAATAGATTTTAAGGCTAATTCTACAACTAAATATTCTGTCACTATAAAAACTGAAACAGGTGAAAAAACCTTAAAGGCTATTTCTGATACGGGAAACTCTCTTGTAGATATTTACACAGGAAAGCCTATAATAATCTGCTCTAATAAAATACTGGATATATCGCCAAGTGGGATTTTCGATTATTTCAATAAGGATGAGATAAATGCTATTAACAAAGGGATAAAGCTAATACCTGCAAATTCGATAGGAGGACGAAGTATTATTCCTGCTTTCATGCCTGAAAAAATTATAATTAAAAGTGATTTTGAAAGTAAAGCTGTTGATGCACTTATAGGAGTCACAGAAAGTGATACATTAAATAATGAATATCAATGTATATTTAACCCGATTTTAATTAGATAAGGATGGTGCTAAAATGAAACTTCTACACAAAAAGATGGAACAAATAATGCTAAAGCTTTTCCTCTTGCTTTCGGGTGAGCAGGAAGTGCATTATATAAATGGTTCGGAAACTCTGCCTCCTCCACTATCACGTGAGGAGGAGGAAAAGGCTTTTAAGCTGCTGGAAACTGATTTTTATACTGCAAGAGAAATTTTAATCGTACATAACCTCAGGCTGGTAGTATATATCGCTAAAAAATTTGAATCCGCACCAGTTGGTATTGAAGATTTAATTTCAATAGGTACAATAGGCTTAATTAAAGCAGTAAACACCTTTAGTGTAAGCAAAAAAATAAAACTAGCTACCTATGCATCTCGTTGTATTGAAAATGAGATATTAATGTTTCTAAGGAAAACAAGCCAGAGTAAATATGAGGTTTCCATAGATGAACCTTTAAATATTGATTGGGACGGAAATGAGCTATTGTTATCCGATGTTTTGGGAACAGATGCTGACAGCGTAAACAGTAATATTGAAAGTGAAACTGAGAAAATGCTTTTACATAAAGCAATTGAAAAGCTTAATCCACGTGAAAAAATGATAATGGAAATGCGTTTCGGTTTAAAGGATGGAAAGGAACGTACTCAAAAAGATGTAGCTGATGCAATAGGTATATCACAAAGCTATATTTCTAGGCTTGAAAAAAGAATAATCCGACGTCTAAGAAAGGATTTAGAAAAAGTATATTAATTTTAAGTTGTTTAATTTGAGTATAATAAAGCCGCTCTTTGGCAATACTTTTAATACCATTAATAAATATTTATGGTATTAAAATGCTTTAAGGAGTGGTTTTTTGTATTATAACAAAGTTGAAATAAGCGGAGTAAATACTTCTAAGCTAAAAGTATTAAAAGAAAGTGAAAAAATGGCACTCCTAAAACGTGTTAAACAGGGAGATGAAAAGGCTCGTGATGAGCTTATCAGCGGAAATCTAAGACTTGTATTAAGTGTGATTCAAAAATTTGCCGGCAGAGGAGAAAATCCCGATGATTTATTCCAGGTAGGGTGCATCGGCTTAATAAAAGCTATTGACAATTTTGATATTACATTGAACGTTAGGTTTTCCACTTATGCAGTGCCTATGATAAGCGGAGAGTTAAGACGATACTTGCGTGATAATAATCCAGTAAGAGTCAGTCGCTCATTGCGTGATTTAGCATATAAAGCGATGCAGGCAAAGGAAAAGCTAACTACAAACAATTCACAAGAACCTACAATAGAGCAAATTGCAAAGGAAATCGGTGTAAAAAGAGAGGAAATCGTACTAGCCCTAGAAGCAATTAGCGAGCCATTATCCTTATATGAGCCTGTATTTTCAGAGGCAGGAGATACAATTTATGTGCTTGACCAAATCGGAGATAAGAATGATGATAAAAATTGGCTTAATGAAATTGCCTTAAAAGAAGCCATAACTCAGCTAGGCGACAGAGAAAAAAGAATCCTCAACCTAAGATTTTTTCAAGGAAAAACTCAAGTTGAGGTTGCCGGTGAAATCGGAATATCTCAGGCACAGGTTTCAAGACTTGAAAAAAGTGCCTTAACAAAAATAAAAAAACAGATTTAATCTAAATTTTTTATAATATTACTAATAGTTTTTATCTCATCAGCCGAAAGCAATCGCTTAGGCTGATAAGCTTTTACAAAGGATAACAATTGATTAACATTATTATAGACATAATCATTATTTCTTAAGGTAAGCTTTAAATTGGCATTATCGCTGCTAAAAATTAAAACACTATCAATCCATATATCAATGCCGTTCTTTCGCAAAATGCTTTTTAGAATTTCTCTTTGCAGTTTCATCTGTCTTAACGGATTGTAAAAAAGATTATCAGTTACTTTTCCATCACGGTAAATTTTCTTTTGATGCCAACTAGGGTCGCTATAATGCCCTGAAATAATTCCAGAATGATTTTTTACCTCTACGATTATAATTCCTTTTTCAGATAGTAAAAACAAATCAAGCTCAGAGCGATTTTTCTTATAATGCACAGGAACATTAGAAAAAATAAGCCAATTACCTTTAATTTTCTTTGCTGTTTTAAGCAATTGTTTTTCCCCGCTTAGACCCGATAGAAGAATATTATATCGCCTTGAAATAACAAAAGTACCCCAGCTGCAAGCCAACATTCCTATTATAAAAAAAATTGCAGAGTATTTGTGCTTTATATTAAATTCTCCATAAATAAAAATAAGCAACAAAATAACAGGCAATACCCCCAGTATAACTTGTGCAATGAATAATAATGCCACCTTTACCTTGTTTTTATTTTTATTTTTATATACCCTGCTCATTATACTCCTTTATACATTAAATCTAAATAAGGTTACATCTCCATCTTGCATAACATAATCCTTGCCCTCAAGCCGTACAAGACCCTTTTCACGTGCGGCAGCCATAGTCTTATTCTCTATTAAATCATCATATGCAATTATTTCAGCACGAATAAAGCCTTTTTCAAAATCAGTGTGAATTTTTCCTGCTGCTTGAGGTGCTTTTGTGCCTTTTTTAATTGGCCACGCCCTGACCTCCTGCTCTCCTGCAGTTAAAAACGAAATTAACCCCAGTAAAGAATATCCCTTTTGTATAATCCTTGTAAGTCCTGAGGATGTGATATTCAAATCCTCTAAAAACATTTTTTTATCATCATCGGACATATCAGAAATCTCCGCCTCAATCTGAGCACAAATCGGTAAAACCTCCGAGCCTTCCTCTAATGCTATTTGCTTTACAGCTAGATATTCCTTATTTGTTTCAATATTGTTTCTATAATCATCTTCGCTTAGATTAGCAGCATAGATAACAGGCTTGCTTGAAAGCAATGGCGTAGTCTTTAACAGCTCCTCCTGCTCCTCACTAAAGCCAAAGGAACGTGCAGATTTTCCTTGTTCCAAATGTGATTTTAATTCCTCTAGAAAATCGATTTCAGCCAAGAGTGATTTATCTCCCTTAGCAAGCTTTTTAGTACGTTCAATACGTCTTTCAATCATTTCTAAATCGGAAAAAACAAGCTCTAGATTTATTGTTTCAATGTCCCTTGCTGCTCCTATTTTTCCATCTACGTGTACGACATTATCATTTTCAAAACACCTAACTACATGAACAATAGCATCAACCTCACGAATATTTGCCAAAAACTTATTTCCAAGACCCTCACCCTTTGATGCACCTTTAACAAGGCCAGCAATATCAACAAATTCAAGAGTTGCCGGTGTAAGCTTTCTGCTATTATACATTTTTTCAAGCACTTCAAGTCTTTGGTCATAAACGCTTACAATACCCACATTAGGCTCAATAGTGCAGAATGGATAGTTTGCGGATTCAGCTCCTGCATTAGTCAATGCGTTAAACAATGTGCTTTTACCTACATTCGGAAGACCCACCATTCCAAGCTTCATATACTTACCTTCCCTTTGTTTTATACTTTTTTACTTATATACTATAAATATCAGCAAAACTTTTCCGCCGACTAATCGACGGAAAAGCCTGATTTAATAAATATCTTTAAAATCTCAAATAGCTCAAACATCTAAAGGCTCTAGCACTGCATAATTGCCATCATCTCTGCAATAAACAACATTTACAAGACCTGTTTCCGCATTTTTAAACATGAAAAAGCTATGACCTAATAAATTCATTTGCAAAACAGCCTCATCAATGCTCATAGGACGAAGTGCAACTTTTTTAGTACGAACAATGTTAAAATCACTCTGCTCTTCAACATAATCGGAATAACTTTCTTTAAAGGCACTTTCCTTAAGACTTTTTTCGACCTTCGTCTTATTTTTGCGAATTTGCCTAATTATACGGTCAATACAAGCATTTAAAGCATCAACCTTATCCTCGGCACTCTGCTCCGACCTAAAAATCAAGTTATTATGCCTAACAGTAACCTCCACAGTTACAATATCCCTTCTCGTGCTTAAAAGAATCTTAACATCTGCCTCATCACTAAAAAAGCGTGAAAGCTTTGCACTAATCTTCTTTTCAGCAACCTCCTTAAAGGATGGCGAAATAGGTATTTTCTTTGATGTTAATTGAATATTCATCAAGAGTACCTCCTTTTATAAATTGGCATTTATTTGCCTAATTCATTATAACACAATTCATTAAAAAATTCAATATTTATTAAGATTTTTATTTATAACTTATCAAATAATTATATAGCTTTAAATTAACAAAAAATAACAGCCATATAAAATGGCTATTATTTGAATATTTAAACAAACTTGTTATATAACATTTCGCCTTGGGCGTTTTTTTGCATTAGCCTGCCTAGCAGAAACCTTTTCCTTTGGCTCTGGAGGTTTACGCTTTTCATCATGGATAATCTGTGGCTTTGCATCATTTTCAACGCAATCAGCAGTCAAAATAATCTTTGAAATTTTATAATCACTCGGTGCATCAAACATAGTATCGCCTAAAGTAGATTCAAAAATCGTACGAAGACCCCTAGCGCCGGTTTTTCTTTCGATAGATTTTCTAGCAATTGCTCGCAAAGCATCTTCCTCAACCTCAAGCTCAATGTTATCTAATGAAAATAAATATTGATACTGCTTTAAAATAGCATTTTTAGGCTTAGTCAATATTTCTAGCAAGGAATCCTCATCAAGCTCATCAAGTACAGTAACAACCGGAAGCCTACCGACTAATTCAGGTATGATTCCATACTTAATCAAATCCTCAGGATTAACGCTGTGCATAATTTTATTATATTCTTTATCCTTTGCAGTAGCAATTTCAGCTCCAAAGCCCATTGCCTTTGAATGTACCCTGCTGGAAATTGTCTTTTCAATTCCCTCAAAAGCGCCACCACATATAAACAAAATATTCCTTGTATCAATCTGTATAAATTCTTGATGCGGATGCTTACGCCCACCTTGAGGAGGAACATTTGATACAGTACCCTCAACAATTTTGAGTAAAGCTTGCTGCACACCCTCACCACTAACATCTCTTGTGATTGAAGTGTTTTCAGAGCGACGAGATATTTTATCTATTTCATCAATATAAATAATACCCTTTTCAGCTGCTGAAATATCATAATCTGCTGCCTGTATCAGCCTCAGCAAAACATTTTCAACATCTTCACCCACATATCCTGCCTGTGTCAGTGTTGTTGCATCTGCAATAGCAAAAGGAACTTTAAGCGTTCTTGCTAAAGTCTGAGCCAACATAGTTTTTCCCACACCAGTAGGGCCTAAAAGCAAAACATTGCTCTTTTGCAGCTCAACACCGTCGGGGCTTTTTCCATCCTGTGAGTTTAAAATCCTCTTATAATGATTGTATACAGATACACAAAGTATCTTTTTAGCATCTTCTTGTCCGATTACATATTCATCAAGAACTTGTTTTATCTCATGAGGCTTTGGCAGGTCGTTAAGCTCTTCATCAATGCTTTCAGTATAATCGTCCAAATCTCCGTCTTCAAGCAGCATTTCATACGAAACAAGCACACATTCATTACAAATATAGCCATTTGCTCCGTATAGCATACGCTTTACCTGATTTTCGGTTTTTCCGCAAAAACTGCA
Source organism: Clostridiales bacterium (assembly GCA_012518465.1). Lineage (GTDB taxonomy): Bacteria > Bacillota > Clostridia > Oscillospirales > Ruminococcaceae > JAAYSD01. Next base: position 76,162 of record JAAYSD010000010.1, on the reverse strand, counting down.
TCTAAGCATTTGGTGATATCCTTCCTGTTTTAGAAACTAAAAATTTCAGCTTATTCTTTTCTTGTAATAACCTTGTCAATCAAGCCATAATCCATTGCTTCTTGAGCTGTCATAAAATTATCCCTGTCAGTATCCTTTGTAATAACCTCCAAAGGCTGACCAGTAAAATCAGCTAAAAGATGATTTAGCTTTTCCTTCATCTGAACAATTCTCTTAGCATGGATTTCTATATCAGTAGCCTGCCCTTGAGCACCGCCCAAAGGCTGATGAATCATTACCTCACTATTTGGCAAAGCAAACCTCTTGCCCTTTGCACCGGCTGCAAGCAAAAATGCACCCATGGAAGCTGCCATGCCCACACAAATGGTAGATACATCGCATTTCACATAATTCATTGTATCAAAAATAGCCATACCATCAGTAACAGACCCTCCCGGACTGTTTATATACAGATGAATATCCTTTTCAGGGTCCTGTGCCTCAAGATACAATAATTGAGCAACAACAAGACTAGCTGTAACCTGATTAACCTGATCGTGCAGCATAACTATTCTATCATTGAGCAAACGGGAAAATATATCATAAGAACGCTCCCCTCTGCTGCTCTGCTCAATAACTATCGGAACATAACTCATAAAAAACCACCTTTCTTAAAATGGTTATGCATATTAATGGTGATGATGCTCACAAGCCTCTGTTGTAACTTCTTCTGTGATTTCGGCATTATCACGAACAAATTTTAATGTCTTTTCAGCTACTAAATCATTCTTTAGAGAGTCATTTGGAATAATAGCCTTAATTCTATCAATTTCCATTTTATACTGCTCAGAGAGCTTTTTAAATTCTTCCTCTATTTCTTCATCAGAAACAGTGATATTTTCAAGCTTTGCAATCTTTTCAAGTGCAAGACGTAGGTCAACCTGCTTTTTAGCCGGCTCTTTAAAGTTTTCCTTAAAATCTTCAAGCTTGGAATTTGTATATTTTAAATAATCATCAATAGAAATTCTGTTTCTCTGTGACCAGTCACGGATTAAATCCTCGACTCTGTTATCATAAAGAACTTCTGGCACATCAGCCTTGAAATTTTTAAGAATTTCTTCTGTCAAATCTACCTCAAGATGACCCTCAGCATGTGAATCCTCATGCTCCTCAAGCTTTTTCTTTACATCAGCCTTATATTCATCAAGGGTATCAAACTCGCTTACATCTTTTACAAATTCATCATCAATTTCAGCAAGCTCCTTAGCTTTTATCTCATGAAGCTTTATCTTAAAGACAACTTCCTTGCCTTTTAAATCCTCAGATTGATAATCAGCTGGGAAAGTAACATTAATATCAAATTCCTCGCCTGTCTTATGACCTACTACCTGCTCTTCAAAGCCAGGGATAAAACTGTTGCTGCCAAGCTCAAGAGAATAATTTTCACCTTTTCCGCCCTCAAAAGCTACACCATCTTTAAAGCCCTCAAAATCGATTACGGTAATATCTCCATTTTGAGCTGCTCTATCATCTACTGTAATAATTCGTGCATTTTTATCTTGAACAGCTTTAATCTCGTTCATAACATCTTCATCAGAGATTTCTCTAATTTTCTTAGTTAGCTTAATTCCCTTATAATCAGATACCTCGACCTCAGGCTTAACAGTAGCCACAAACTTATACGCTACACCCTCGTCCTTTTTAACAGAAGTAACCTCAGTATTGTTTATATCAACGATATCAAGCTCACTGTCATCAATAACCTTAGCTATATTTTTATTATAAAGCTCATTAATTGTATCCTCAAAGAAAACAGCCTCGCCATAATGTGTTTCAATAAGCTTTCTTGTAGCCTTTCCTTTTCTAAAACCTGGTACTGCAATGTTTTTTTTCTTTTTTTGATAAGTTGCTTCAAGTCCAGCTTCAAACTCATCAGCATTTAATGAAAATTCAATTTCATAGGTATTTGTCTCTTTTTGATTTTTGGATATAATTTGCATTTTAGTCCTCCATAGTTAAAAATTTATTTTGGTAATACCTGAATCGGGCAAAACTTTACAAAATCTGCCGATACCAGCCTGTATTCTATATTATTTACTAGTGCATTAACCGCTTTTCTTGTAGCTAGATGGTGTAAATGTCCATAAAAACAGCGTTTTACTCCATACCTGTTCAACACTTGTAAAATGCTTTCATTTACTTCCTCTCCAAAAATAGGCGGATAATGAAGAAAAGCAATAAGCTCTCCCCCTAGTTTAATACCTTCTTTTATAGAAAGCTCTAATCTTCCAGCTTCACGTGCAAGCACCTTTTGATCAAAAGGCTCCCTGTCATCATTTATCCAGCCACGTGTACCGCAGATAGACACACCTTCAACCAAATAAGCGTTGTTGTGCAAAAAATTAATTGTGGAAAACCCCTTATTCTCTACATATTTATTCATTTTAGAGTAGGTATTCCACCAATAATCATGATTACCCTTAATAATTATCTTCTTGCCCGGCAAGGAATTAATAAATGAAAAATCAGCATCCAGCTCATGCAGCTTCATCGCCCACGAAATATCTCCAAGCAAGACCACCGTATCATCAGGCTTAACTGTTTTAAGCCAATTATCATAAATACGCTGAACATAGTTTTCCCATCCGGGGAATATATCCATACTTTTATTTGTACTTAAAGATAAATGCAAGTCTCCTATTACATAAAGGCTCAATATTTCCTCCTATTTGTTAGTAAGAAATTTCAATACCCTTTCAGGCATCTGCACTTTATCCACGCAGTCATTAAATCTGCTCTGCTTATCCTTAGTTTCCATTAAAGCAGTCGGTGCTTTTGTACCGGAAGCCCTTTCAAGCCTGTCAATTATCTCAAATTCGTCATTGCCATCAGCCTTCCCACCTAATGCCTCAAGCACAGCAGGACTGAATTTATAAGGATTTGCAGTTGACGCTATTAAGGTAACGCTTTCATCACCTGTACAAGCTTTATAATCCTCATAAACCTTGTAAGCAACTGCCGTATGAGTATCTATTAAATAACCAAATTTATCAAAAACAGCCTTAATAGTCTGCTTTGTGGCATTGTCATCGCAAAATCCGCCATAAAAGCTCTCGCTAAGCCTCTCTTTAACGTCGCTTGAAACTTCATATCTGCCATTTTTCTTTAAAGAATCAAACCACTGTGAAATCAGCTTATCATTTTCACCTGATAAATGATAAAGCAATCTCTCAAGATTACTGGAAATAAGAATATCCATTGACGGTGAAACCGTCTGATGAAATTCTCTATTCCTGTCATATACACCTGTTTTAATAAAGTCTGTAAGAACATTGTTAGCATTTGACGCGCAAATAAGCTTGCCAATCGGCACACCCATTTCCTTTGCGTAAAATGCGGCAAGAATGTTTCCAAAATTGCCTGTGGGAACGACTACATTCAGCTTTTCACCAAAGTTAATATCCCCATTTTTAACAAGCTGTGCATATGATGAAATATAGTAAATAATTTGTGGCGCCAGCCTGCCCCAGTTAATAGAATTAGCACTAGAAAGCAAAATATTATGCTTTTTCAGTTCTTCAGCCAATGCTTTATCTACAAAAATTTCCTTTACGCCGCTTTGACAATCGTCAAAATTACCTTCAACAGCACATACATCAACATTACTACCTTCTTGAGTAGCCATCTGACGTTTTTGCATAAGGCTGACTCCATTAACAGGATAGAAAACAGAAACACTTGTGCCATCAACGTCCTTAAAGCCTTCTAGCGCAGCTTTTCCTGTATCTCCTGAAGTAGCTACCAAAATTGCTATTTTCTTGCCATCAACGGTTTTCTTAGCTGAAGTAGTAAGTAAAAACGGCAATATCTGAAGAGCCATATCCTTAAAAGCACAGGTAGGTCCATGCCAAAGCTCTAAAATATGTGTTTTGTTATTCAATTTTTTTAGCTCAGAGATATTATTTGTGTCAAAATTCCTATCATTATAAGCAGAATTAACACAATGCAGTACTTCCTCGGTTGTAAAATCAGTTAAAAACAAACTAAAAATATCATATGCTCTTTGAGCATACGATTTTTCACCAAGTGCTAAAACCTGCTCTTTTGTAAGCTTTGGCAAGCCATCGGGAACAAACAAGCCACCTTCATCTGACAAGCCCTTTACAATAGCATTTGCACTATTGACACTGATTTTTGAATTTCTTGTGCTTTTGTAGTTCATAAATAAACCGCCTTTTAAAATCCAGTATAAATATCACTTGTATCAAAAGCGTTAGCATAGTAGCTAATTCTTTTAATCCTTAAACTTTTTGACACAGTAAACACAACATCAGCAATATCATATCTCGGCTGCATTTGGCGATATTTTTCATCACAATTCGCCAAAAATGCTTCAGTACTTTGTATGATTCTTTGCTTTTTTTGTGAATTTACTGCTTCTATTCCGCTTGTTAAAGAATTTTCATGCCTTGCTTTTACTTCCACAAAGCAAATAAGTCCATTCTTTAAAGCTATTATATCAATTTCACCATATGGTGTAAAATAATTTCTTGAAATTATAGTATAGCCACGTTTTTTAAGAGAATTACAAACAGAATTTTCACACGCTTGTCCAATTTCCCTTTTATTCATCTTTCTGTTTACCTAAAATTTTTTTAAGAAATGATTTTCTATGAATATCACAAGGGCCATACTTTAAAATATTTTCAATATGAAGCTTTGTGCCATATCCCTTGTGCCTTGCAAATCCATATTCTGGATAAAGATAATCAAGACGTACTGCGTACCTATCTCTAGCGACCTTTGCTAAAATAGATGCTGCCGCAATAGATTGTGAGAAGGCATCACCCTTTACAATAGGTTCACCCATGTGATTTAGCTGCTTTGGCATACGATTTCCATCGACTAAAACATAATTGATATCAAGCTTTTGTGATATATCATCATAAGCTCTATACATCGCTAGCATAGCAGCATTAAGTATATTTATTTCTTCAATTTCCTCAACACTAGCTGTTGCAATAGAAAAAGCCTTTGCCTTTTCGCATATTATATCAAATAAATATTCACGTTTTTTCGCTGTAAGTTTTTTACTATCATTTATACCGTCGATAACAGTATCTTCATCAAAAACCACAGCAGCAGCATACACATCTCCTGCTAACGGACCTCGCCCTGCCTCATCTATGCCACAAATTATACCATGCTCATGCATATATTTTTTGTCGAAATCATAAAGGCTTTTCAAAACTGATTTTACCAATCTTACCACCCCTGAATTCATCTAAAAGCATGATAGCTGCACGTTCCGTATCAACCTCGCCACCTGAAACTAACATTCCTCGTTTTTTGCCTATATCATAAAGTAAATTATCGCTAATACTATCAAGCTTGTATCTTTGCATAAGTCTTTCAGGATAATTTTCAGCTAAAAACTGTGAAAGATGAAATGCAAGCCCCTCAATATCTAAAATATCATCTTTTATAGCACCTGTAAAAGCTAATTTCATAGCAGTTTGCTGATCATCAAATTTAGGCCACAAAATACCCGGCATATCAAGCAGCTCAATCTCTTTATCAATTGTTACCCACTGCTTTCCTCTTGTGACGCCCGGTCTATCCTCAGCCTTTGCCTTTTTAGCTCCGGCAAGCTTATTTATAAAAGTAGATTTTCCTACATTAGGAATCCCTAAAACCATTACTCTTAAAGCTTTTCCGATGACACCCTTAGATCGTCTGCGTTCAATCAAGTCGCCCAAAATATTTTTCAAATTAGGTACAAAGCTCTTTACATTCTTTCCCGAACGTGAATCACAGGATATAGCATAAACGCCTTGAGTTTTATAAAAATCTCTCCACTGCTTAGTCACCTTTTCGTCTGCATAATCAGATTTGTTAAGAATAATTATTCTAGGCTTATTCCCCACAATAGAATCAATAACAGGGTTTCTGCTTGAAATAGGTATTCTAGCATCAACAAGCTCAGCCACAGCATCAACAAGCTTTAAGTCAGCCTCAATAATTCTCCTAGCCTTTGTCATATGCCCAGGAAACCACTGAATGTTTTTAATCTCGTTTTTGCTATTGTTATTCACTAAACCCCACCTATTTTATTAAAAGGAAAAATCCTAAGCACAAATTTGCCCATTATTAAGTTTTCATCAACCAATCCAAGCATAGCATCTCTGCTATCCCTCGATATAGGTCTATTATCACCTAAAACAAGCACCTTACCCTCAGGAATCTTTACAGAGCCCTTAAAATTTCCCGAGCTATATGTTTTATCGCTTGTATATGTTTCATCTAACACTTCACCATTACGGATAATAACGCCATTTTGAGTATCAAAGGATATCTCATCTCCGCCTATGCCAATAACTCTCTTAATTATAGGCTCACCCATTTCACCGGTAAGCTGATTTTTAAAATTATCAGCCTGTACAACAACTATATCGCCTCTTTGAGGCTCATAAGCAAAATTAGAAATAATAACAGCATCACCATCAGTAAGTGTCGGCACCATAGAATCCCCTACAACCGTAACACTTCTAAACACAAAAATATTAAGTATAAATATTATTACAAAAGCCTTTACGAGTGTTTCTATCCACTCAAAAAGCTCTAAACAATAATTAGTTTTTTGGGGAGCATCACGCTTTTCTGCCACATTATCTTTTTTACTGTTTTCCAAAACACAAGCCCCCTTTAAGCACTGATATAAGGTAATAAATCAGGCATCACTGCAATTAAAAAATTGCAGTGCAACCATCATTATAAATAGATTAAACCTTAGATTTAACCTTTGCAGCCTTACCAACCTTATCACGAAGATAATAAAGCTTGGATCTGCGTACTTTACCTTTTCTGACAACTTCAACCTTGTCAACAGTTGGACAATGAACAGGGAAAACCCTCTCAACACCAGTGCCGTGAGCTACCCTACGTACAGTAAAGGTTTCTCTAACACCGCCATGCTTTTTAGCAATAACTGTTCCCTCAAAAATCTGAATACGGAACTTATCGCCCTCAGGAATTCTAACGTGAACCTTTACGGTATCACCTACGTTAAACTTTGGTGCATCTTCTCTAATGCTGCCCTGCTCAATCAATTTTAATGCGTCCATTTTTTAATCCTCCTAAAATCTCAGACATTCTTGCTAAATATATAGCAGAGGACTGCCCGTTTTAATGTGGGTATTTTCCCGCATTAATCACATTATAGCGTCGGAAGACAACTTTTTCAGCTATAAAGGATACAAATGCTTTAATAGTATAACACTATATCAAAAATTTTGCAAGTGTTTTTCATGGGTTTTTATTAAAATCATCAAAATTTCGCTTACTTTTCAATATTGTATAATTTATAAATGAAATTATATTCCAAAAACCGTTATACTATATGTATATTTACGATATAATTTTACATTTTGTTTGCAAAAAGCATGATTTTAAATCAAAATAACATTATTTTTACCATTATTCTCTATCACTAAATCCCGCAAAAATGAAATACAAGGCTATAACATATATTGTAAAATTAGCTTGACGATATACTATCATTAACAAAAGTGCAAATATTGAAGCAAAACCAAACATTCTTCTTACAACCTTCATAGCGGAATCTACTTGAAAGGGCTGCATTTTTTTAATTAAAATCAATTTCATTAATCCTGCACCATCAAAATAACCAATGGGCAATAAATTTATAGCACCGACCATCAAATTAGAATATGCAAAAATCAATATTTTTAAATCAGAGCCATCTGCTAATGCAAAGGAAATTCCAGCCATAATGAAATTAATCACGCAACCGGCAGATGTTATTATTGCTTGCTTGTACAGCTTTAATCTCTCAATTTCTCTTTCACTTATTTTTATTCCTCCTCCGTAAAAAACTAGTGAGTTCGGAGGAATATCAAAAGCATTCATCATAAAAACATGTGCCAACTCATGAATAATACAAGCTACAAAGCTATATATCGCCAAATCAGTACTATCATATAGAAAAAACAATGCTATGACTGCAAAAAAACTGAAATCGAAGAGGGCTTTAATTCCCAAAAACTTTATTTTAATCATTTTACCACCTCAAATAATATTATAATGAATAATATTCATCAAGGTGAATTTTTATTTATATTAATTTTTTAATTCTACAACAGTTACACCAGATTCTCCCTCACCATATACACCAAGCCTAAAGCTCTTAACACTGGGGTGTGTACGCAAAAACTCATGCACAGCCGAGCGTAAAACGCCCGTACCCTTTCCATGAATAATAGTGATAAGGCTGATACCGCTCATAATTGAGTTGTCAATAAACCTATCCGCCTCAATAATTCCCTCATCACTGCTCATACCTCTTATATCAAGCTCCATAGAGGCTTTTCTTTCCATTACACTTGTAACGGATTTTATTACCCTTCCGTCCTTTTTATCAACCTTTTTTTCCTCTATAAGCTTTAAATTTGATATATTTGTTTTCGTCTTTATTATGCCTACTTGCACTAAGCAATTTCCTTGTTTATCAGGTAATTTTATAATATTCCCTTGTTTATCTATATCAATTAAAAGCACTCTATCCCCCAAAATCAGCTTTCTTGGCAGCTTATAGGATTCCTTCCTTTTGGATATAACAGGGTTTGCCTTATCAAATAATTTGTCAAGCTCTTTTTCAGTTCTTGATTTTACTGAACCAAAACCACTTTTTAAAGCTTCTGATTTCTTTTCCTTTTTAATCTGCTCAAGCTCCGATATAAGAATATTAGACCTATGTCTGATTTCCTCTATCATTGACATAGCTTTACTTCTAGCGTTTTCTAGCTCTTTTTCCTTTTCCTGCTCTAATCTAGTCAGCTTTTTTTCATATTCCTCATGTAAAAGCTTAGCCTGTTGATTTTCATAGTCCAACGATACCTTAACCTTTTCTAGCTCCTTTCTTGACTTTTCAAGAGCATCAACCACCTCTTCAAACCTCAAATCCTGAGAATTAACCAAAGTCCTTGCATATTCAATAACGCTATTTGGCATGCCAAGTCTGCTCGAAATAGCAAAAGCATTAGACTTCCCCGGAGTGCCTAAAATAAGCCTATAAGTAGGCTTCAATGTTTCTACATCAAATTCACAGCTTGCATTTTCCACACCATCAGTTTGAAGAGCGAATATTTTCACCTCTTGATAATGGGTAGTAGCAATAATCTTACTGCAAAACTGCATTAGCTTAGTCAAAATCGAAACAGCCAATGCCGAGCCTTCAATCGGGTCAGTGCCAGAGCCTAATTCATCAAGTAAAACTAAGGTTTTGTCATCGGCAATTTCAAGTATATCAACAATATTTTTCATATGTGAAGAAAAGGTGGATAAGCTTTGCTCAATACTCTGCTCATCACCTATATCGGCTAGAATTTTATCAAAGCTTCCTATAACAGTCCCCTCACCGGCTGGAATCATCATTCCACACATAGCCATTAGTGTCAAAAGCCCCGTTGTTTTTAAAGCAACAGTCTTTCCTCCCGTATTAGGTCCGGTTATAATTAAGCATGACTTTTCATTATCAAGCTGAAGGCTTATGGGAACAACTTTTTCAGCGTCTATCAATGGATGCCTTGCTTTATTTAGAATAATCACAGGTTCTTCAACAAGCTTTGGTGCAACAGCATTTGTTTTAGCCGCAAAATTTGCCTTTACAAAAACACCTTCAAGCTCTATCAGTGCATGAAAATTCTCCTCTATTTCTCGATAAATGCTGCCTGAATCAGCTGAAAGCTTAGTAATAATTCTTTCAATTTCCTGCTGCTCCTTACCTTTTAGTATACGGATTTCATTATTAGCCTCAACCACTGCCATAGGCTCAACAAACAAGGTCGAGCCACTAGCAGAGCTGTCATGAACAAGCCCGCTTACAGCTCCCTTATGCTCAGCCTTTACAGGAACTACATAACGTCCATCACGTATAGTAATAAGGCTGTCCTGCAAATATTTTTGAGTATCCTTGTTTTTAACAAGCTTTTCAAGTCTTTCACGGATAGAACTGCTCATTCTTGCTATTTTTTTGCGAATAGCAAATAGCTCAGGGCTTGCAGAATCGGAAATTTCCTCCTCAGATAAAATAGAATCGCTTATCGCCTTTTCAAGTGTATCATCAACATATAGTCTTTCAAATATCGGTGTTAGCACCGTTTCTGTTTCGCCACAGCCTTGCTTCCACTGATTTAGCTTTCCTGCCTGTCTTAAAAGTTTAGCAGTATCAAGCAATTCCTTAAGTGAAAGCTTTGAGCCTTGATAAGCTCTTTTAACACTTTCGCAAATATCAATAATCTTTGTAAAAGGTGGAGTACCATATTTAACCGACAAGTTAAAAGCACTTTCAGTTTTAGCCATCTCCAATTGTACTTTTTCAAAGTCACCGTATGGCTCAAGATTCCTTAAAAATTCCTTGCACTTATCACTATATGCCTGCTCGGATAATATATACAGCACTTTATCCAATTCAAGCTTTTTATAATCTTTAATCATTCCTCATACCTTTATAATACATATTTTTATAATAATCGAGTGTTTTAAAGCTACGTCCTACTTGATTGAGCAAATACATTTCACACACATTTTGCAATTTAATGAAATTTTCTTTGTTTAAGGAAAAGCTAAAAATTTTTTCAATATCAGAATATACAATATGTCTCATAGCCTTAAAAACAGAACTGCTTATTCCTATGCTATCATTGTTATTCTTTACATTGCAATCATTGCAACCAACAAGCCCTAGAATAGGATAAAATCTTAAATTTTCATCAAGTCCTCTTCCACAAAAGCCACAAACCCTAAGCTCGGGCATAAAGCCTATTTGAGCCATCAGTCGCAATTCAAATACACTTTTCAGCTTGTTTAATATAGTATATTCCTCACCATGACTTGCATAGCCTTCCAATCGGTAAAGAGAAATTAACATAAGTCTTAGTAAATTGGGCTGTTGCTCTTCAGAAGATGCACAATATTTCATAACATCACAAAAATAATTCGCTAAAGAAAAAGCACATATATCATTACTTAATCCATGGAAAAGATATTTTGGCTCAACACTGTTAAGAGTATAGTTGTTTTTGGTTTTATTTACGCAAAATGTGCAGTAGGAAAAAATTGAATATGCAGCATGATTTTTAGCTGATACTTTTTTTACTCCTCTTGCACTAACCTCTAAGAGTCCCAGCTCATCTGTTAAAACATCTAGAAAGCAGCTGCTTTCTCCTATATCTCTACGTGAAATTACAAGCCCTTCAACCGTGTACAGCATTATTCCGAACCTAGTCCCATATCATTAATAAAAGTGTCGTGATTTCTCCAATTTTCCTTTACCTTAACCCAGCATTGCAAATTAATTGTGTCCTCATAAACATCAGCCAGCTGTTCACGTGCTAATGTAGCAATTTTTTTGAGATTTTGCCCCTGCTTGCCTATTATCATACCCTTGTGTGACGCTTTTTCACAATAAATCACAACGCCAATATCAAGTATTTTTTTATCTTTATTTGTTCTCCTTTTCAGGCTTTCTACTTCAACAGCAATGCCATGAGGAATCTCCTCATTCATAAACCATAGCAGCTTTTCTCTAACAAATTCAGCAATAAAAGCCCTCTCACTTTGGTCCGTTACCATATTTTCAGGGAAATAAAAAGGACTTTCAATAGCATATTTGCTTAAAATAGGCAATAAAATATCTCTGCTATTAGAATCCTTAGCACTGATAGGAATAATTTCTTTAAAGGGGTAAAGCTCACTATATTCCTCGATTATTGATAAAAGCTTTGTCTTATCCTTAATCAAATCAACCTTATTAAGCACAAGAACAGCATTTTGCTCACTCGATTTTAATTTTGCAATAATATCAAGCTCTGCTCTGCCAATTTTTTTTGTACAATCTGCTACAAGCACAACAATTTCTACATCCTTTACGCTTTCACTGATTGACTTGTTCATATAATCGGATAGCCTATTTCTACCTTTATGAATACCAGGTGTATCAATAAAAACAAATTGGGTATCCCCCTGAGTTAAAATTCCATTTATCCTTGTCCTTGTAGTTTGGGGCTTATTGCTGACAATAGCCACCTTATCTCCGACAAGAGTATTCATCAATGTGGATTTTCCCGCATTTGGTCTGCCTGTTATAGCTATAAAAATACTTTTAGTATTATTGTTCATCATTTTCCTCTTTCAGATAATCTTTTTTCTGAATATATTCAGGTAAAAATATAAAAACCTGCGTTAATATAATTGATAGGATAAATAGTATCAGCACTAAAGGATTTCTTACATGAAAATTAATAATATTGACAAAAACCTTTATATCATAAAATAAGTAAAAACCAATAGCAACAGAAGTGATTGCCATAATAAGCACTGCACCCGCCGCTACATCCTTTCCAATTCTAACAAGCTCATTTTTCTCTGTGCAAACCTTATCAGCAATAGCCTCTATCGATGTATTAAAAGCTTCGCACACCAGTACCAAGGCTGATACTAGAAAAAAAGCCGAATAATGCGTTTCTGTAAAATCATAAAACAAGCTGAAATAAAGCATATAAGCAAAAACCACAAGCTCTACCCTAAAGTTTCTGCCATAGGCTACACAGTGTGCAATACCTCTTCCCGCATAAACAAAGCTTTTTAAAAATCTGCGATAAGGTCTGTCCACTCTCTCCAAGTGTTTAAATCTCTTTAACTTCATATCAAATCCTATCTTTTTAAATCAAGCATGGATAAAATTTTTTCTTCCTTTTCTCGCATAATACTATTCTCTTCTTTAGTTTGATGATCATATCCCAACAAATGAAGAGTAGAATGTGTAGCTAAAAAAGCCACTTCCCTCTCGAAAGAATGTCCATACTCCTTACTCTGGGCAAATGCCTTTTCAAGTGAAATAACAATATCGCCCAGCAAATACGCACCTGTTTCATGATTTATATCATACACACCATTTTCCCCCAAAGGAAAGGATAAAACGTCTGTAACTTTATTTGTGCCTCTAAATTCTTTATTCAGCTCCTTGATTCTCTCATTACTGACAAAGGAAACTGATATTTCAGCCTTATTATCAAAGCCTTCCTCATTCAATACATTACGACAGCACTTTCTTATTATTGTCCTTAGTCCTGTTGGTATGCGTATTTGACTTTGCTCATTTCTAACAAGTATTTCTACATCTGACATCAAAGCTTCCTCTTACTCTCTTTATTATCATTTTTAAAGTTATTTCTCATATCAAATTTTTCATATGCTTTAATTATTTCTTGAACAATCCTGTGCCTTACCACATCTTTTTCGGTAAATTTATTAATAGCAATATCATCTATATTTTTTAAAACACGTACAGCTTCAATAAGTCCTGATTTTCTTGACTCAGGTAAGTCTATCTGCGTTATATCACCGGTAATAACCATTTTACTGTTAAAACCTAAGCGTGTTAAAAACATCTTCATCTGCTCAGGTGTGGTATTTTGAGCTTCATCAAGAATAATAAAGCTGTCATCAAGAGTACGCCCTCTCATATACGCTAAGGGTGCTACCTCAATGCTTCCCTTTTCCATATGCTTATGAAAGCTTTCAGCACCAAGCATATCAAATAAAGCATCATATAAAGGTCTTAAATATGGGTCAACCTTATTTTGTAAATCACCTGGTAAAAAACCTAGTTTTTCACCTGCCTCTACTGCCGGACGTGTTAAAATAATCCTTGATACCTCCTTAGCTTTAAAAGCCTTTACAGCCAGAGCCACAGCTAAATACGTCTTTCCCGTACCTGCCGGCCCTATACCAAAGGTAATTGTATTATTCTTAATAAAATCAACATATTTTTTCTGCCCTATTGTCTTTGGCTTTACAGGCTTTCCTGAAACGGTGACACATACGCAGTCTTTAATCAAGCACTCTATCTCACCGTCTATTTCATCATCAACGGTTGAAATAACATATCTTACACTCTGCTCAGAAATCTGACCGCCTTTTCTTATCAAGGTCAGTAAATTATTTATTACCTTTTCTGTTTTTAAAACATCACTGTCATTTCCCTTTATTTTAATATCATCACCTCTAGTGATAATTTCTACATTCAAAAGCTTTTCAATAAGCTTAATATTTGAATCAAAATCACCTAAAAGCATCGACACAGCATCATCTTCTTTTAATACAATTATTTTTTCGGACAAAAATACAGCTCCTTTATACTATAATCTCTTTTTCCTCATTATAGCATATCGGGAGCTAAATTTAAAGCATTATTTTTTATAAACCATAAAAATTTCTTCTGTTTTAGTAATATCACCTCTTAAAACATAACTTGCTTTGATTTTTAAACCCTCCTCTTCTGGGAAAAAGGTTTTATCCTCTGATATTATTTCATAATCACTGAAAAAGTTCTCCTCATAATCCTTTATCTGTTTTTCTAACAAAGCTTTAATATCCTCATCATTTCTCAATACCTCGATTTCTTCATAAAAAGTATAGATACCTTGCTTTAATTTAAAAGGAGTTTTTATCCCAAAAAAATCAATTTCACTTAAATTCTCATTATACTTAAAATCTCCTTCTTTTACATCAACATCAAATAAAAACAAAGGTATATTATTATTTAAAAACATGAGATAATTCTTTTTTATATCCCTATCACCTAAAACCAGCTCCTTTGACTTATATGGTATATAAAGCTCAACCTCTTCATTGAATTCTCCGATAATATTAGCTTTTGCGTGTTTATAAAGCATATTCCCCTCTTTATCCGCATAAATGCCGCTGACTAAAATGCCACCTTTTTTAACACCACTCCCCTTAAAAACAATCTCTTTCCCTTGCATAACCTCACTACTGATAATAACAGCGTCCTTGGTAGAAACGATATTAGCAGGTGAATCAGCATCTACCCCATCTCCTTCTTCTTGCCGCTGTGCTAGCTCAGACACCTCAATAATTAATTTGCTTCCATTTGCATGGATATTAATCCACGCTAATTCCGGAATTTTTAGCAGAACCTTTCTCTCTATTTCAGTATATTTTGAAGAGCCTCGTTCTATCCCTGCTTTTATTCCCTCTTCTTCCATTTCTAACAAAATTCTTTCCTTAGGAATAGTGATATTTCCCTCAACATCAATATCCCATACATAATTAGTAGACCAGACTAAAACAGAAAAAAATAACAGCATCCCTATGACTAAGCCATATCTATTTCTAAATTTATTTAGCTTAAAATAAAGCCCTCTTTTTTTTACAATTCTTATTAAAAATCCATGCTTTTTTGCAGTACGTGCAACAAATAAATAGTAAAGCGGGTTCACTCTGCCATATATGTAGCCGTCCTTATATCGTAATTTTCTACACTTAATTTTATTTTCAAAAAGCTCTGTCAAAAATTTTTCTTGAAAGCCTCCAAGCCCTTTGAACTCAACACTCCCACTAAAAAAGCTCATTTTCCTTCACTCTCCTTTTTCTCAAAGCTTATTGACCGTATATCTCCTGATACCTCTATCCCATCATGTGAATAATTAAAAAATTGCAAATCAAACCCCATAATATGAACATTTTTTTTACTTAGAGATAGTACAATTAAGTTGTTATCATATTCGATTATACCGTTGCAGCCCTCCACTAATACATCCTTGCAATCAAGTATTTGTATATCTGACTTTCCATAATCGATTTTTTCATCACGATTAAAGTTTTTAATAAATTTCATATCACACCTCTTTTTCTAACAATCTTATTATAATAATATGGACTTGTTTGCATATAAATTACTAATGCTAAAAACTAAATATAAAAAGAGGGACTTTAAATGAAAAACAAATCAAAATCTATTTTTTATTTTGTGGGAGCTTTATTAATGTTATTATTAATAATTTTATTTATAATTGATACAACGGGAATTTCAAAGGCAGTATATGATTCTTTAATAAATTGCATTGTTATAATAATACCGTCGCTCTTTGCATTTATGGTATTATCGAGCTTTATTATCAGTACGGGGCTATATAAAATTATTTTCAAACCTTTAATTTTTATACTAAAAAAATTGCTGAAAATAAATGAGCATCAATCAGCAATTTTTATACTAAGTATTTTAGGCGGCTATCCCATAGGTGCAAAGCTTATTAGTCAATCGTTAAAAGACAACACACTTAAAGAAGCGGAAGCAAGAAAAATGATGTCCTACTGCTATGCTGCCGGACCTAGCTTTATAACTGCAATTGTAGGCACTAATGTTTTCGGCAGTATAAAGGCAGGAATAATTATATATTTATCAAATATTTTAGCTTGTTTTATTATGGCTTTTTTCATAAACATTAAAAATAAACCAAATAAAACAAAAATTAAAACAAGCATTTATATTTCTGAGGAAAAATTAATTACAGCAATAATTTCTTCAGCTAAGGCTCTGTTTGAAATATGTGCGCTTATCGTTGGGTTTTCAATAATTATAAGAATTATTTCATACCTTCCTATTAAAAAAATAAGTGATTTAATGAATATAAGCTTTCAAAATCTCTCTGCTTTTATAGCCAGTCTAACAGAAATAAGCAATATCAGTACATTTTCACCTAATATTAATCTTTTGCCTATGCTTTCAGCATTATTATCTTTTGGGGGAATATGTGTTTTAATGCAAGTAAAAAATATTTTAAAAAATAATTTAATTATAAAAACTTTTATAATTTATAGAATAATATGTGCTGCTCTAAGTGCTTTATTTACATATATTTATATAAAATTTGCAAACCCTGTAATTACAACCAGTAATGAAATAAACGTCTTTTTTACTCAAGCAAGAAGTATAATACCGTCTATATGCTTAATATTTATGACTATAATATTTTTAATCAGTCTAAAGCCTGAACATTTTAAATAATATGGCATATGATATAAAAAAAGCACTGAAATTTTGTAGGAAATGAGGTAGATTATTATGAAAATTTATGATATAATTAGTAATATAAAAAGAATATATACGAGAAAGCGTACTTTTATAGGGATTAAGGAGGACGGTATGAAGAAAAAACTTTTCGGTAATAATATAAAGCCTATGTGTAAATACTGCGAAAAGGGAAAGCCGGCAGGTGGCGACAAAATCGAGTGTGAAAAATTTGGTATAGTAAAAACGTATGATTCCTGCAAAAAGTTTATATACTCACCTTTAAAAAGAATACCTAAAAAAGATATTCTTATAGCCAATTCCGATGTAAATAATATTGAATTTTAAGTGAAATTACATAAATACTTAATAACCCCGTTGCACATAAATAGCAACGGGGTTATAGCTATGGAAAAACAACAACCAACAGCATTTTAAAATCATCTTCAGCGTGTACGGAATGTGGCTTATTTGCCGGCATAACGATTGTTTCACCTGATTTCAGAACATATTCCTTTCCAGAGATAATTATTCTTCCTGTTCCTTCGAGAATACATACCATTGCATCGCCCTTAGATTCATGAGTGCTGATTTCTTCGCCCTTAGAAAACGCAAACAGCGTAATACTAAGAGCTTTATTCTGTGCTAATGTTTTGCTCACTACCTGCCCCTTATCAGCATTTACAAGCTGAGAAAGCTGCAAAACTTCCTCATGGGAAATGTTTTTTATAAAATCGCTCATAATTCCCTCCTTTAATCTGCTAATATAATTATAATACTAAAGCAAAATTAAATCCGTAACATTTGTTTCCTTGGAAAACTATTTCCCGAAAAAACACCACAGATGGTGTGGGGAGGATTCACCCTATAAAGCTTGCAAGCCTTGTTTTCACTCAAGTGCCTTTTATTTCAAAAGCTCTTAAATCAAGTTATATTTTCTTTTTAAAGCCTGCTTTTATTATAAAAGATATTACTAAAGCAATTACACCTATTAAAGCTATGCTTCCTCCGGGTTTAAAATCCCATAGATATGAGGAAACAAGCCCTCCATAGATAAAAGCTACTCCACATATGCAGGATAAAATCACCGTATGCTTATAGCTTTTTGAAAATTGCATTGCAACAGCCACTGGCAAAACCATCATAGAGGAAACAACAAGTGTTCCTACTGTTCTTGAGGCCGCAGCTACTGTAAGAGCATTAAGTATTGTGAAGATAAAATTTACACGGTTTACCGGTATACCTGCAAGCTTTGCACTGTTTTCATCAAAGGTAACGTGCATAAGCTCCTTGTAAAGTAATATGGATAATAAAATTACTGCAAAAGAAACGCCTACTACAAGCCAAAATTCAAAATCTGTTACTGCCAATATACTTCCAAATAAAAAGCTCTGAAAGCTGCTGCCGCTTTTTACAAAGCCTGACATAACACCTGCTATTCCAACTCCCAATGACATGACAATAGCTACTGACATCTCAGAATATTGAGGCATTTTTCGACGAAAAAATTCAATTGCAAAAGCACTAAGCACACAAACAATTATAGATATATATACGGGATTAAGCCCCGCTACAAGCCCAATAGCAACACCGGCAAGCGAGGAATGGCTAAGTGCATCACCCGTCATTGACAGTCGTCTTAAAACAGATACCACACCAACAAAAGGAATTATTATTCCTAATAATCCTCCTATGATAAATGCCTTTTGCATAAAAGCATAATCAAACATTTCTAACAAGCTTAGCAATATAATGCCTCCCCATTTTTAGGATATTGTAGTTTTATTGTCTTGCTGGCAAGCTCTTCAACGCTATCAAAATCATGAGTAATCATCAAGATAGTGATATTATGCTCTTTATTTAAATGCTCCAAAAGCTTATAAAGCTTTTTCTGCGTTTTAGAGTCTATACCTGCCGTTGGCTCATCAAGAATAAGAAGCTCAGGATTATTTACCAATGCCTTAGCTATCATCACTCTTTGCTGCTGCCCACCAGAAAGCTCACTAAACTGCCTTTTTGCAAAGTCCTGTGCTTCAGCATTTATCAGTGCTTGTTTTATAATCCCCTTATATTTTTTTCCAAGCACTCTCATAAATCCTACTTTGGCATAAAGATTCATAGACACAATTTCCTCTACGCTTGCAGGAAAATTTACATTAGAATTTAAAGTAACTTGAGGAACATAGCCAATAATACTCCAGTTTTTAAATTGACTGACTTGTTGCCCAAACAGGCTAACCTCCCCTCTTTGAGGGGAGAGCTGATTAAGTATAAGCTTTATTAAGGTGCTTTTTCCTGTTCCATTTTCACCGATTACAACAGCAAAATCTCCCTTTTCTACCTCTAAATTTAAGTTTTCCAAAACCAAAACCTTATTATAGGCAAAGCAAAGGTCCTTTACTTTAATAATATTTTGCACTATTTCAACGCTTCCTTTAATGTTTCAAGATTCTTTTTCATAACTGACAAATAGTCCTCGCCATTGTCAATTTGTTCTTGCGAAAGTGTTTCAGCAGGACTTAATTCATATAAATCAGCATTTACTTCCTTAGCGATTTCCTGCGAAACCTTCTGATTTATAAATTCCTCATAAAACACGCTTTTTACATTTTCTTCTTTTAAAGTATCAACTATTGTTTTTAGTGTGCCTGCATCAGGCTCATTCTCAGCAGAAATTCCACGCAAGGCAATTTGCTCTAGTCCATAATCTCTGCACAAATATGAAAATGCCTTATGCGATACAACTAAGGTTTTCTGAGAAAAATTCTTTGCTGTCTCGCTATATTCTTCATCCAAGGCTAAGAATTTGCTTTTCTGCTCATTATAATTAGCTTCATAATAATCCTTGTTATCAGGGTCAAGTTCACAAAGAGCATTCTTTATATTTTCCATCTGCTTAACAGCATTTTTCAAGCTCGTCCAGATATGAGGGTCATATTCCCCGTGCGAATGCTCATGCTCTTCCTCATCGTGGTTATCCTCCTCATCATGATGCTCTTCTTCCTCATCGTGGCTTTCTTCATCCGCATCAGCGTAGGAGGTATTTTCCAGCAAGTCAATCCCCTCTGAAGTATCGATAATTTTCAATTCCTTATTAGCTAAAGATTCAGTAACACTATCGACCCAGCCCTCAAATTCAACTCCGTTAGTAATTAGCAAATCAGCATTTTCCAAATCCCTTATGTCACTTGGAGATGGCTCCCAATGATGTGCATCAACACCTGCCGGAATCATGTTTTCTACTTGAATTTTATCCCCTGCAACTTTTTTTGTAAAATCGTATACAGTATAAAAGCTAGCATATACAAGCGGTTTTTCACTACTGTTATCATTTTTGTTATCACAAGCAGTTAATGATGTTAAAAACACAGTCAAAGCTGAAAATACCGCCAAAACTTTCTTATACATAATATTCCCTCCGCAAATAATATTATCACTAAAAATTAATATATACCACAAAAATATATATTGCACCTATAAACAATTTGCATCATGAAGTAAATATTATATTAATCACTGATTAAAATCCTTATGAAAGAAAGAATCCAAGCTTCGCTTTGATTTTTGAGAATTTTAAATTGTGATTTAGTTTTAAGTATAGAATGGATATACTAGGGCTTACTAAACGCAAATGCAAATCATTTGCATTTAGTATACATTAACTTTTCGCTCTTGTCAATAGCTTTTTTAAAAAAATTTATTTTTATTCCTTTTCTAAGAAATAGCTAGCCTCCATATCAGCAGTGCTAAGGGCAAAAGCTAAAGGAAACATAGCTAATGCTCTGCCGACGGTATTTTTATTTTCCTCACCTGAAAACCCCATATGATAGCGAATAGCAAAAGCCTCTTCCCTGCTCAATCGCATAAAACCCGTAATCATATAAACTGATTTTTCGCCATGGCCATAGGGCAGGCTATCATGAAATTCATATACAGCTTTACGTTCCCACTGACCTGTTTCATCATTTTTCACATTCCTAAAGCCTATTTTATATACATTTACCTTGCAAATATCATGCAGCAAAGCACAAACAGCCACACTCTCATCACTATAATTCAAACCATATGTATCTTTTACCCTATCACGCTCAAGATATGCTTTTAGGCAGTGATAGACATTTAAAGAATGCTGACAAAGCCCTCCCTCAACAGAAAGATGGTACCTTGCACTTGCAGGAGCTGTGAAAAAATCACTTTTTAAAAGAAAGTCCAACAGTAAATCAGCTCCATCACGTTTTACATACTCATTATAAATTTCTAAAAATTCTTCCTTTGCCTGTTCCTTAGAAAACTCCATTATTCCTCCTTTATAATATCATAATACTTCGCATTAATTAACCTTTTCAACTCATTTGCTGAAAGTTTAACCTGAACACCTCTTTTACCCGCACTCACGATAATGTATTCAGACTTTTCAGCATCGCTATGCAAAACAGTAGGAAAAGACCTTTTCATTCCAATGGGACTGCATCCACCTCTTATATACCCCGTTGTCTTTTGCAAATCATTTAAATGCAGCATTTCAATAGACTTTTCTCCTACTGCCCTTGCCGCCTTTTTTAAATCCAACTCACAATTAACAGGAATTACAAAAACATAATTATCGCTTTTTGATTTTGCTACTAATGTTTTATAAACCTTATCATATGATTCACCAATCTTAGCAGCAACGGATAAACCATCGATATGCTCATCAACTTCATAATTATAGCTATTATAACTTATATTCTCTTTATCTAAAATTCTCATTACATTTGTTTTTATTTCCTTAGCGGACATAATATATAACACACCTTTTAAAATTTTATAGTAAATAAGCGTTCCCAAAAGAAACGCTTAAATTATTAGCTATTAAATTAAAAAAATAATTTTTCTTCAATATATTTTCTAACCTCACAAATAGGAAGTCTAACCTGCTGCATTGTGTCCCTATCACGAATTGTAACAGACTTATCTTCAACACTGTCAAAATCATAGGTAATGCAAAATGGCGTACCTATTTCATCTTGTCTGCGATAACGCTTTCCTATTGCCCCTGCTTCATCATATTCTACTGGGAAGTATTTAGCAAGCTCATCAGCCAATTCTCCTGCCTGTCGAGAAAGCTTTTTAGACAAAGGCAAAACAGCAGCCTTAATCGGTGCTAGTGCAGGATGAAAGTGCATAACATTCCTTGTTGTGCCATCTTCAAGCACTTCCTCATCAAACGCCTCCGTAACAATCGCTAAAAATAATCTTTCAACACCCAGAGAAGGCTCAATAACATAAGGAATATATTTCTCATTTGTTTCAGGGTCAAAGTATTCAAGCGACTTACCACTTTCTCTCATATGCTGAGTAAGGTCATAATCCGTCCTGTCAGCGATTCCCCAAAGCTCGCCCCAACCAAAAGAAAACTTATATTCAAAGTCAGTAGTCGCCTTTGAATAAAAGGAAAGTTCCTCTGCTTCATGGTCACGCAGACGGAGATTTTCCTCACTTAATCCAATTGATAAAAGCCAGTTTTTACAATACTCTCGCCAATATTCAAACCATTCTAAATCTGTTCCGGGCTTGCAGAAAAATTCAAGCTCCATTTGCTCAAACTCACGTACACGGAATATAAAGTTTCCCGGAGTAATCTCATTTCTAAAGGATTTTCCTATCTGAGCCACTCCAAAAGGCACTTTTTTACGGCTTGTACGCTGGATATTTGCAAAATTTACAAAAATACCCTGTGCTGTTTCCGGTCTGAGATAAAGCTCACTCTTACTGTCCTCAGTGACTCCCTGAAAGGTCTTAAACATCAAGTTAAACTGCCTAATATCAGTAAAATCAGCTTTACCACAATTAGGACAAATTATTTGCTTTTCCTTGATATATTCTGCCATTTGCTCATTAGTCCAGCCATTACAATCAGCGCCACTGTCTTCAATAAGCTTATCAGCTCTATGCCTTGTTTTACATGAACGACAATCCATTAAAGGGTCAGAAAAGCCTCCCACATGACCTGATGCTACCCAAGTCTGAGGATTCATCAAAATGGCTGAATCAAGACCAACATTGTATTTACTCTCCTGCACAAACTTTTTAAACCATGCTTTTTTTAGATTATTTTTCAATTCAACGCCTAAAGGCCCATAATCCCAAGTATTTGCAAGACCACCGTAAATTTCACTGCCTGCATATACAAATCCCCTACCCTTACATAGGGCAACAATTTTTTCCATGCTCTTTTCAGTATTCTTCATTTAAAAATTGCTCCTTAAAATTTTTTATTTTTTAATAGTTTTTCTATAATGCAAAGAGGTAAAATCACTATACAAACATATTGTATAGCAATACATATTAAAGACCATTTATAATATGTTTTGTAAAATATAAAAATTAAAAAGGTAGGGCAGAAAATCAAAACAGAATTGATAATAATCATTAGTCTTGCATACATTTTCTGTGCAAAAGCCCAATTTTCTTGACTTTGCATCGCCCTGTTTGTGCGATAACCTTTTTCAGAATTAATTTGTAAGATAGGATGCTTAAGCAAAGTAATTCCTATTATCAGCATTGAAATGGGTAAAAGCAAAACCATAGCCAGCATAAAAATAAACATTATGAAAGCTTTCTGGTCCAACCAAATTCATCGGGCAAATCACCGTACTGAATACCCGTTAAGGTATCGTAAATTTTCCGAGAAACCTCACCAATCTTCCCCTCATTGATAAGCATAACCTTATCGCCCCATTTTAAATGTCCAACAGGAGAAATGACTGCTGCAGTGCCTGTTCCAAACACTTCATCAAGCTGACCCTTATCATAATAATCGGATATTTCATCAATGGAAATTCTACTTTCTGACACCTTATAGCCCCAACTTTTACATAGCTCAAGCACTGACTTTCTTGTAATACCGGGAAGTACCGAGCCTTGAAGCTCAGGAGTAACAATCTCACCGTTTATAATAAAGAAAATGTTCATCGAGCCTACTTCTTCAATATATTTATTTTCAATTCCATCAAGCCATAATACTTGAGAATAATTCTGCTGATGTGCCTCATCCTGTGCAGCAAGTGATGCCGCATAATTTCCACCTGTTTTTGTAAAACCCATGCCCCCCTTTACAGCTCTGACATAATGCTTTTCAACGTAAATGTCAACAGGATTAAATCCATCAGAATAATACGCCCCTGACGGTGATGCAATAATTATAAATAAGTATTCATCAGCTGGCTTTACACCAAGATATGGGTCAACAGCTATAACAAAAGGTCTGATATATAAAGATGCACCCTTTGTACGTGGTACCCAATCCCTCTCTATATCTATATATTTCATCAATGCTTCAACCATTTCCTCTTCGTGGGGTAATTGAGGAATAACAAGCCTCTTAGCCGAAACATTCATTCTTTTAAAATTTTCCTCAGGACGGAATAGCTGAATTTCACCATCATCTCTTCTATATGCCTTCAACCCTTCAAAAATTTCCTGAGCATAATGCAAGCACATGGCAGATGGTGCAAGATTTAAATTTTGATGAGGAACAATCCTAGCATCATGCCACCCCTTACCCGTCTTATAATTCATCAAAAACATATGGTCTGTGAAAATATGTCCAAAACCAAGCTTTGTTTCATCAACGGGCTTTTGCTTTGGTGTGTTTGTCAGTTGTAAACGAATATCCATAAAAACCCTTCCTTTTGCTTTGATAATTTCAAAAGCAACAAAATAATTTATTTTTATAATAATTATAACACTTTTCTAAAAAAAATCAAGTAAAAAGCCGAAATAACTTTAAATATTTTATAAACATACATTTATTTCATAAATATGATTAAGTCCATTTAGCAAAAGAAATTCATCATAGATTATTTCACTTTTACAGCATGATATTATTTCAAATGACATTCCACCGGTAGCGACAACCGTAAGCTGACTTCCGATTTCCTCTTTTATTTTAAAAATCAAGGAATCAAGCATAGAAGCAATACCGTAAATTATGCCACTTGAAACAGCATTGTGAGTATTCCTTCCAATCACCTTGTCAGGTGGATGTAAGCCTACCTCCGTTAGCTGTGCTGTACCTTTTTTAAGGGCAGAAAGCTCAAGCCTAGGACCTGCCGCAATAATACCACCGACAAACTGTCTTTTTTCATTTATTACAGATAAAGTAACCGCTGTGCCTATGTCTATAATAAGCAAGGGAAGATTGTATTTCATCAGGCCGCCAACAGAATCAGCTATTCTGTCGGCACCTGTTTGATTAGGGTTTTCCGTTCTTATATCAATACCCGTCTTTATACCTGCTGATAAAATTAGAGGTGTAATCCCACAAAAAATATCAACTGCCTTTTCAATTGTTTTAGTAAGCACAGGCACAACACTGCTTATTATTGCACCATTTATTTCATTTTTGTCAATATTTTTAGTATGAAAAATAGTATTAAAAATTACTGCGTATTCATATTCTGTTTTATTTTTATCAGTAGATAAGCGAAAATTAAATATTAATTCCTTTTTTCTAAATGCACCTACTACAATATTTGTATTACCTATATCAATTGCCAAACGCATCTATTAAATCTGCCTTTCATTCATCTTCAAAATAGGTTTTATACTAAGTACAGCAGTAACTATAACAGCTGAAACTATCATCTCAGCAATACCATTTGTAAAAATAACTGTTAGTATAAATCCCATTACACCACCTGCTGGCAATGTTACAGCATCACCAAGTTTTTCAGTAAAAAACAACCCTGCAAATCCCATAACAAATAAAGTATTTACTAATGCCCCTGCAATAGCAGAAATACTAAGAGATAAGGTGTGCTTTGCTTTAAAATTTTGAAATAATTTCGAAATCCATTTGCAAACAAAATAAGGTATAATTCCCACCAAAATTCTAGGTACAATAGCTATTATCAAGCTCTGCCATCCCCCCCCATATTCCAAAGGGTGAAGGTGCAAATGGCGTAAATAAAAAAGACAATGCCGAAGTAGGGGCAATTGTATTTTGTAAAACGCTGGTAAGACCAAAAACTCCACCTAAGACAGCGCCTATTTTAGGGCCTAATAAAATTGAGCCAATTATCACCGGCACTTGTAAAATAGTTGCCTTAACCACTACTAAAGGGATATACCCTAGTGGAGTAAAAGACATAATGACAATAATCGCAGCCAGCAAGCTGGTCTGTGTAAGAGTCAACACAAGCTTTTTGTTTCTCATATTCAATTTTCCTTTCATTAAGGGCGTAGCCCATTTATGTATGTTACTGCTCTTTTTTAAGATGCAGTACATATGTACTTATGTACATAAATATTTTATCATATATAAATTTAAAATGCAAGTTGAATTTTACAATTTTGCATGGTATACTATATTATAAAACAATGGGGAGGCTTATATGTTAAAGGGAAAAACTGTTATCGTCGGTATAACTGGCAGTATTGCCGCTTATAAAACACCTAATTTAGTAAGAATGCTTACAAAGCTAAACTGCAATGTTCATGTTATAATGACGCAAAATGCTACAAATTTTATACATCCAATATCACTTGAAACTATTTCAAAAAACAAGGTTTTGATAGATACATTTGACAGAAGCTTTCAGTATAATGTTGAGCATGTGGCACTTGCTAAGCAAGCCGATTTAGTTGTCATTGCACCTGCAAGTGCAAATGTAATAGGCAAAATTGCAAATGGTATAGCAGATGATATGCTCACCACTACTATTATGGCTTGTCCTTGTAAAAAGCTCATATCCCCTGCCATGAATCATAATATGTATCATAATCCAATTGTTCAAGATAATTTAAGAAAGCTTAAAAGATTTGGATATGGTATTATTTTCCCCGTTAATGGTATGCTTGCAAATGGAGATACAGGTGATGGTAAAATGCCTGATGAAAGTGAAATTCTTGAGCATATTCTGCGTGAAATTGCACTTGAAAAGGATTTAAAAGGAAAAAAGGTGCTTATAACAAGTGGTGCTACACGAGAAAAGCTAGACCCCGTAAGATTTATCACTAATTTTTCAACTGGGCGTATGGGAAATGCTTTGGCTAAAAACGCTATGCTTAGAGGTGCAGAAGTAACGCTTGTTTCCGGCTGGACTGAGGTTGCTCCTCCTCCCTTTGTCAATGTTATTAAAACAACCTCTGCTGAGGAAATGTTTAATGCAGTTTCTGAAAACTTCAAGCAAAATGATATAATTATTAAAGCTGCAGCTGTTTCCGATTATCGTCCTGAAACCTTTAATGAACAAAAAATTAAAAAGAATGATGAATTTCTTTATATGAGATTTGAAAAAACTCAGGATATATTAAAATGGCTGGGTGAAAATCGCTGTAAAGAGCAATTTATATGCGGCTTTGCAATGGAAACACAGGACGTTTTACAAAATGCAAGGACTAAGCTTATTAATAAAAAAATAGATATGATTGTAGCAAACTCTATTAGTGAAGAAGGCTCTGGCTTTGCACATAATACGAATATTGCAACAATTATAACAAAGGATAATGAATATAGATTAGAAAAAATGGCAAAGGACGAGCTTGCACATATTATTTTCAATAAAATAATAGAAAGAATATCTTAAAAAGAATTGGATAGTTATGTATAAATCAATTAAAATATTAAATTCAGATTTTTTCAATAGGGATTGTCTTGAAATCGCACCTGCTCTAATTGGAAAAATACTAGTACGAAAGCTTGACAACGGTAATGAAATACGTATTAGAATCACCGAAACCGAAGCTTATCGTGGCATGGAAGACAAGGCTTGTCATGCATCAAAGGGAAAAACCCCTCGGGCAAGTATTCTTTGGTGTGAAAGCGGGACTATTTATGTCTATTTATGCTATGGTGTGCATTGGCTATTTAACATTGTTACAGGAAATATTGACGAACCTCAAGCTGTATTAATCCGTGCCGGTGAAAATGCAAAGGGCCCAGGGATTCTCACTAAAAAGCTTGGTATAAACAAAGATTTTAATGAAAAAAATATAACGTCCTGTCATAATCTTTGGCTTGAAGATGATGGATATTCCCCCAAAATAAAAACTGACAAGCGCGTTGGCATAGATTATGCAGGAGATGAATGGGTAAACAAGCCATGGCGTTTTATAGACGCTGAGAAAGGATAGGATGACTTATTTTTTTAATTCAAATATAAACACTGAAGCTGACTGGAAAGATTTAGTTTCATTCCCACGTGCCTTTGATGACTTAGCGAGAAATTTATCGCATTAATATTATTATATTTTATAAAGGTGTTGCTTAAATAACTATGAAAAAATTCCATCTTCCTCCAATAGGATTAAGAATAATAAAATCAGCAATTGCTGTATTTTTAACTTTTTTGGTATACTTTGCACGTGGCAGAACTGGCGCACCACTTTATGCCGCAATTGCTGCATTATGGTGTATGCGGCAAGATTCAAGCACAGCTCTTCAAATGGGAAAGCAAAGGTCAATCGGTACTTTTGTCGGTGGATTTTTTGGTGCAATTATAGTGCTGGCTAGAGCCTATCTATTTCAAGACAATGAATATATAACCCTTATTTTAAGTGCTATTATGATAATACCTGTTATTTACTTTACAGTAGTGTTTAACCAAAAAAATATTTCATATTTTTCATGCGTAGTATTTTTAAGTGTTGCAGTGGCAAGAATAAATATGTCTAACCCTTTTGTTTTTGTTACTACAAGAATTTTTGAAACTCTTATGGGTACAGCGATAGGCATATTTGTAAACTTTTTTAGATTCCCCAAAAAATATGATAAATCTATCCTATTTGTTTCCGATATAAGAAATGATGATGCTATTTACGGTGGAACGATTAATAATTATACTAAATTTGAACTGAATAGAATGCTGTCTAGAGGCTTAAATTTCACTATTTCCACTTCCAACACTCCAGCCTCTTTATATGAACAAATAAGTGATGTTCGTCTTTCGCAGCCTGCCGTTGTAATGGATGGAGCAAGTCTGTATGATTTTAAAACGAGCGAATATATTAATCCGATTTTTTTAAATGAAAGTGATGCTGAAATTCTTAACTCGATTTTTAAAGAACATAATATTACCCCTTTTATAAGTCAGCTTTTTGATAATACTTTAATTATTTTTCATGGAAAACTAAAAAATAAAGCAGAAATTGATGCTTATAATAAAAATAAAACCTCACCATATAGAAATTACATTCAAAATACTCCGCATAAATATAGCAATATTCTATATTATATGGCAATTGATAGAAATGAAAAAATAAATTATATTAATGAAAGAATAACAAAAGCCCTACCTGAAGTGAGGACGGTTATACATAAAATTGAAGGATATAATGAATATACACATATAAGGATTTACTCAAAGAAAGCAAATCAGCAAAAATCACTGGAACAAATAAAAAATATGAATGACTTAAAGAAAATTATTAATTATAGTGACGCTAGTTATTCAAAGGATAATAAAATTAAGAACCTAGATTACAATATAAAACTTATAAAGCAAGACTTTGAGAAAAGTTTTTTAAAAAAATCCTAAAAAATTTGCAAAAAGCAGTTGACAAATCAAAATGAAAGTGATATAATAATTAAGCGTTAAGTTTTAGACGCTTAAGTGCGGGTGTAGTTCAATGGTAGAATTCCAGCCTTCCAAGCTGGCCGCGTGGGTTCGATTCCCATCACCCGCTCCATTTTTATGTCAAAACGCTGTGCGCCACTAGCTCAGCAGGATAGAGCAACCGCCTTCTAAGCGGTAGGTCACAGGTTCGAATCCTGTGTGGCGTGCCAATAGCCAATCCGCTTGGACCGTTATAAAACAACAAGAGGGTTGAATAAAAACATAATTTTAGCTAATAATTTACATGGTGGATGTAGCTTAGCTGGTTAAAGCGCCAGATTGTGGCTCTGGAGATCGTGGGTTCGAATCCCATCTTCCACCCCATACTGGGATATAGCCAAGCGGTAAGGCAACGGACTTTGACTCCGTCATTCCGGTGGTTCGAATCCACCTATCCCAACCAAATACAACTTATGCGAAAGTTTTTACTTTCGCATACTTCAAATTAAAACACACTTTGTTGGGGTGTCGCCAAGTGGTAAGGCAGCTGACTCTGACTCAGCCATTCCGAGGGTTCGAATCCTTCCACCCCAACCAAAATTATTAAAGGCTGCATTATTGCAGTCTTTTTTACTTTTTATAAACCCACCTTCAACGCTAAATATAAACCGTGAAATCATAATTTTGCTACTTTCCATAAAAACACAAACCAAAGCTTCCCCCCATATTTCATTAATGAAATATGGGGGGAAGTATCTAAAACATCAGTGATTTTCAAATCATCTTTCTACTTACGGCTCAATTCCAAAAGCTAATTCACCATTTACATAAGCAGTTATTTTATCATTGTCAGAATAGCTATTTGCTGATGAGAAGAAGGAATAATCATTTTCTTGATTGTAATTTGTCCAGTCTATTTTTGAAAATCTAGCTTGAACTTCATGACTTTGACCAGGTGCTAATGCTCCAGCAGAAGAGGTAAATGTTATTTCTAGATAATAATCGGCTTTTTCAGATGGAGTATCAAGCTTTACAAAATTTCCAATAACATTTGACGAGCCAACACTCGACCAATCACACCAGAAATTCTGTGCCTTTTCACCGTCTATTGTGTAATAATATCGTAAAGTAATATCCTTAAATTCAATTGCCTCACTGCCCGTATTTGTCAGCTTAAACCTTGGTGCTATGCCATTTGTACTTGATGATGTATTGCCATTGAACATTTCAACCTTTACTTCGCCAGTGACAATAGGTTTTGTTGTATCAACAACACTTACAATCAACGCTACATCTCTTCCCTCGGTAAACTTAAACATAAGATAATGCTTTCCTTCATCTAAATTACTTAGGAAATCTTTGCTTATAACAACCTTTTCACCAGAAACAATATAATCTTGATTTTCTACTAAAACAGAGTTATTATAAGTAATGCTCACAAAATCATTACCATTAAGGATTAAATCTACGTCAATATCATCACCCTTATCTTCTGCCTTATCAAATTCAGCATTTTTAGGTGTAATATCAGAATGATTTACTGAGCTTGTTTCACCAAATAATGTTGCATAAGTTCCATTAGCAATAGCTATTTCAGCTTGTGCCCAGAACCTATGATAATTAAACACAGGGTCCTCTCCATTATCATAAGCTGTCTTTAATGTATCAAACATAGGGTCATCATAATACTTTGTTCTAATGTCTATAAATTTGATTCCCGATTCGATAACATCACCATTAGGCATTGTTCCGCTCCAACCTTCAGGAACGTAAACCTCTTGTTCAAAGAAACGCTTATAATCCCCTCTTGCTTCCGGTGCAGAAAGCCCCTTGTCATCTCTGTATAAATTCCACATTCTATCAAGAAGTTCCTTTGCCAGCACTCTTGCACTATCATCACCGGATGCCTTGCTATAATAAAGGAGTGTATTTGCCAAAGATGCTGTGACACCTAAGTCTGTTCCATAATCTCTTACCGTTACTCTAAGATTAGAATTTTCTGAAGGTGTGCCTGTCCATGTATCAGGCTGTCCTGTCCAATCAAGATTACTAGGTATAGCAAATGTTCCATCATCACCTAAAATAACAATATCCTGTACCCAATCTACCCATTTATCCAGAATAGCCTCTGCTCTGTCATCACCTGTTTTATAATAAAGCTCAGCGACTCTTTGCATTGACCACGCTTGGAAACCGAACCAATGATTACTTCCTGGGTCCGAATAAACAGGGTGTGGATCATATGCCATGCCATAGAATGTCGATGTATTAGCTGGAATTGTTTCATATCGTCCGTTATAAGAATTTGTAGCTCCACCAGCTATACCACCATCAGCAGATTGCAGCCACTGATAAAATTCCAGCTGTCTGTCAAGGCTAGTAGCCCAATCCCTCGATGCATTTGCTGAAATAGGCTCAAACTCATCTTCTTCAGATAAAATCCATGCTGCCATAGGATTTTGATAACCAAAATGATTATGACTGCTGCCAATTTTCCATGCCCAATCAGAGGTGACGCCTCCGCCCCATGCATAATACCATGACATTAAATAATGAGCAGAATCATATCCTGTTCCCGCTTGTCTACCATCGCCTATTTTTCTGAAATACTTATCAAACATTGCATATCTTAAATAGTCACCCATTTTTGTTGCTTTATCAATGTTTTCACTTAAATCAACGCCATATTCCTTTGCCCATTCATTAGCCCAATAAGTAACTTGAACTGCTCTGGCATCAGCATCAGGAGCATTAGTATACTTAAATTGTTCGGCATAATTTGAATCACCCGTAAATAAATCTAAATAACCGTTTTCACCGCCAAACGTCATTTCATCCCAAGATGGCTGAGGAATGGTTTCAAAGGTTGATTCCTGAGTTCCACGTTGGAAGGTATTAATAAATGAAGGAGTAGATTCACCATCTCCTCTTTGCCCATAACCATACCAATTGTCAACGTCCAAAAGCCAATGCATTCCATAAATTGTTGACTCACCATAGGAAGCTACAAGCTCATTATGAATGGGATCGACACCAACCGCCGCATTAAAATCAAGCTCTGCTGGGTAAAGGTCGGGGGTTTCCCACTCAGGTGCAAAGGTAGCCGGTTTATTTGCATTATAATTCGCCATGCTTGTACTAGGCTGATCCTTCTCGCTTGGAATCATATACTCTTCTGTAATTCTCCATGCCTCTTCAAACGAAGAAAAATCGCCGGTAAATTTCCCATACATTGCTTCAAGCCACATATAATAGCTTAACGCTTCACTAGTCGTAACATGACCGTAGTCCGTCGCCTCAGCTATTAACGTTTCAACAGCATGATATGGGATACCTTGCTCGCTAAAATATCCATTACTTTCATCATGAATATCTTCCCACAGCTCAAAAAAACGCTGTTCATAGACACCTGCCTCTTGGCTGTCATTATCAGCTGAAATTGGCAATGCTGAAATCTGGCTTGCCATTAAAACTGCTGTAATAACCGATAAGGCTTGTTTTGTTTTTCGCTTCCTAAACATTTTAACCTCCTTTTTTGTTTGAGTTGATACGCATTGTATCAACAGCTTAATTTATGAAAACGAAACAATCTGTACCCTTTACCTCCTCTCACTTTTATTTGACTGTTTCGAAATCCTTTTTATGTTCATACTTATAATAACATATATAACAATATTTGTCAACATAAAAAGAAATTTTCGTATAATTCGCCAATAAATAAAGGTGGTTTTTGTATAATAAGCAGAAAAAAATTATCGCAGCAGGCGAACCTACTACGATAATTTTATTGGTGATTGGGGTGAAGTGTGTAGTACTAATGATTGCACGATTTAAAGTTAGCGACGTGGGGATTTTTACTTTTCCTAAAAGTAACAAATTATGATTTGTTTTAAAGAAACAGTGATTAATTTGATTTTCCCACATACCATTTAGGTATAATGGAATTAAATCCATCAATGCTTAAAAGAAATTTTTCAGCTTGAAAAAGCATTACATCAACTTCTTTTTCGCCAAATGGTATTGCCCATGGTATTGAGGAGAGGACATTGCTGCCTTGATATAGTGCCAATAGCTTCCAAAACTTTAGTGTAGGATTGTTATCAAAGTACCCGTCAATCATACCGGTGGCAAAAAATATACTTTTATCAACGCACCATGAAATCCGATTAAATTCTTCCCATGGGTCGCCATAATCATTCCTATTAAAATCAATTATTACTATATTATTATTTTCATACATAATATTTCCAATATGATAATCGCCATGTTGATAAGTTTGCGGTCTTTTATTGAGCAAAAACCTATTTTCATTTATAAAGGTAATTATCCTATTATCACCATCAAGCTTTATTGAGCAATTAAGATAATTATTAATGTTTCTATCAATTTTTTTGTTAAATCTCTTATCCCATGAAATAATCTTTTTAGGAGCAGGAATAGAATGAATTATTTTTAAAATTCTGCCACACTCAATACCTAATTCATACTGCTGCTCTTGAGCAAAGTCATTGATTATTTCATTTAAATCCACACCATTGATCCAGCTATGAAGTGAATATACCTTTTCCTCATCATTAAAGAATTTAATAGGACGACACAATGGAACCTTCTTATCATCCAACCTTTTCATCATCTCAAATTCAGCTTTTTTATCATTATATTGCTCTATTGTTGAAATTCTAAGAAAATATTTTTTCCCATCTTTATTTTCAACACAATATTTCTCATCAGCAGACCACCCTTTTTTAATATTCGTTATTATTTTATAATCTGATAAACTCATTTTCACATTCCTTTTATAACCTTTTAATTGTTTTTAACATCAAATAATCAATATATTTTCTTAACTAGCAAATAGCCAAGATTTCCTAAAACCCCAATATTAAATTCTGACAAACTGCCAGCTGAAAACAAAAGCGTTAATTCATCACCGACAAATAGTTCAACAAAATTTGAAGAAGTAAAGGTTACCGTCTGGTCTGCATTTGCATTTATATATTGCGAAAAATTTGGCTGCAATGTGCCATTTATCCCTAAAGAGAGAATGAACACACCTGTTTGTGAGCTGTATCCGATTAAAGCCGTATTTATTTCATATATCCCATTTTTAATAATTGTTAAAGTATTTGGAGTACTATAATTTATATTTTGCGATTGATTTGTAATCAACCCACTAGGAACAACAATAGGCGTACTATCCACTTCAAGCGTTTGAGTATGATAAAACAAGCCTCCAAAGGCTTGTTCATCAAACTGGCTGAACAAGGTTAAATTTGCTTTTGCAGGGAATGTAGTTGCCACAAAAGCATTATTGCTATTAACGTTTTTTAACTCAATTGTAGTCGGCACTGTCACTACCTCTATAAGAGCAGAGCCTGTTATTTGTTCTGTTTTAATTGAAGAACTTCCGTAAAAAACTTGTGTATTGACAGAATCATTAATAGCAAGTGCAAAGCTAGAGCCTGACCCTTGCATCACTGATTGTAAAGCTATATACCAATTTATATAATAAGAGCCTTGTTGATTAATAGTAATAACTCCTGTTAAAGTATCATATAAAACTCCACCTTTAGAATTAATAATATTGTTGAAAATTATATTTTGATTAGGCTGTACAACAATATTATCATCTAAAACTAATTGCAAATTTGAGTACATTTTATCCCCCCATTTTATAACATTATATGAAGAGGAATTAATTATTGTTAAAGATTTTATTAATAACTGAATTTATAATCACAAAATAAGCACAAAAATAAGCACAAAAAATATACCCGCGCATTTACCAATGGCAAACACTCGGGTTTTATTTTTGGTGCCGGAAGCGGGACTTGAACCCGCACGGTGTCGCCACCACTGGATTTTGAGTCCAGCACGTCTGCCAATTCCATCATTCCGGCAAATAAAAATATTGCTTATTAATTATATCATAGTCGCACTTTTTTGTCAATCTTTTTTATAAAAATATTTATATGCTTAAAATTACAAGCTTGTCAAAAATGACAAGCTTGTAATTTATTTTGTTTTTAAAGTTATGATATAATTACCCATATTATCAGGGGAAATTACTGCCGATTTATATTCCTTAGGCAATAAATATCCCTCACTGCTCTGTCGTGTTATAATATAATCGTCGTAATAATAAAATTCGCCAAGCTCAAGGCTCTCTATATATTCTTCAAAAGTAATGTTATTTCTATATATTATTTCAGAATGGGGAAATCCAACATATCTTAAATGCCAAGGCTCAAATTCAACTTTGGTAATATTAGTTTTACCGCTAGGATACCTAATAATAAAGCCATATTCCCAGCACTTTTCATTTACATACTGACCTACTTCACTTTTTAAAAAGCCAAGTCCTGCAAACCCCTTTACATACACATCTAAAGCCAAGCCAGCCTGATGCTCGCTAGCACCTTCTGGCATAGCAGTACCTTCCCCCTTTTTTTCCTGCGAAATATCCTCTTGTTCACTGCTATCACGATATGCGCTCATGATATACAGCTTGTCATCAAACTTTTCAATTATTTCATTTGCCATTTTCTCATATGCTTTAAATAGGCCCTTATCCATTATAACTCCACTATCTTTATACTCACCTATATTTGGTGAAAAACTGTCTGATAATGTATTTTCCTGATTTATTAGCATAAGAGAATTATCAATAATAAAATTACTATCCCGCTCTATTTCTGAATAGGTTATTTGTGTTAGCTCATCATTTCCATAGCTTACTGCCTTTACCTCAGCCTTATCAAAGCTTTGAGTAATCCTTTGTTTTATTAAAAAAACCGTATCAGGCTTTAATGTTATAAAAACAAGCGCTCCGGCAAATACTAATAAAAATAGCAATAAAATTATAACAGACTTCCTGTTTTTTATTTTTTTCAATATTATTCCTCCGTATCACTTTATGTAATACAGTTAGTATACTACTTTTAATACTGATATGCAACTATTGAACTTGTTTCTTAAGATTTTTTTAAGATATACGGCTATTTTAGCATGGCTTTATTACATTTTTTCCATCAAAAGGTATGGTGAAAGAAATAATTCCAGCAACATATGGTGCAATCTCATATAGCTGATAATATATATTTACACCCTCAGGAGTGAGATAAAAACTATTCTTATCAAAGTATTGACAAATTAAATTTTCCCAATCATCAAAATAATAATTATCACCACATTCTATTTGCTTTTCTATCTGCGATCTTATTTCGGCTAAAATATAATTTCTATAATTAGTACATCTGCTGAAAAAATTAGCTATATTCAGCATATTTCCACTTTTCATACTCCAAGTATCAGAGCATCTGACTGTATTTCCATGTGCACCACCTGTTATTTCATATTTATCATAGTAAAGGCTTATCACACAATTTTGATTATATGTAATTTCATACGTTCCTATCGCCTCATACGGTAAAAACTCACCGTTTTGCTGATTTTTTTGTCTAACACCCTGACAAAACAATCGATTTTCATAGCAATTTTTTAAGCTAAACGCACCCGTTTTATAATAATTATTTACAATCTCCATACAATTTCTACTTCCACCCTGCACCTGTGGGTAATCAATAGAATAACTCAAAATATCGGTATTTACACATTTTAAGTCACCCTTTAATGTTAATTTGTTTATCGTATATTGTGAATTGTTCATATTTTCCTCCTTATTAATTAAAATTAACAATAATATTATATGTTTTAAAATAATATTTGTTAAAAATTTTATTAAAATCTATCAGATTACTTGATTTTATCAGCTTTTTATGATAGGATAATATTATAAATCAGCTTTGTTTAAAAGGAGAAAAAATGATTTTATCAATAGCCAGTTATGCCACTGCATATAAACAAGCAGAAATTCAAAATAATGTTTCGTTTGCAATGCTGAAGAATATTCTTAATTCTACTGAGCAAAGTGGAGAAAATGTCACCGAGATGCTAAAAGAAATGCCCGCAGCAGATAATTTAGGAAATATTCTCGATATACGTGCATAAATTTGATATTTTATAAGAAAGGTTAAACTTATGTCGCTTAATGTACAAAACGAAAATAATCTGCTTGATAAATTATTTTTAAAAGCAGAAGAAAGACCTAAATATTGGAACGAATACTTTGAAGCTCTTATGGATAGTGAGCTTGTTATCTTAGTATCACAGCCTATTTCAAAGGATTTTTCCGGAGAAATACCCTTGCTGATGATTTCTGATAATGCAGGCAGGCAGGTGATTCCATTATTCACTAATAAAGAGCATTTAAAAGCCATCAAAGGCACTTTTAATGCAGCCGAGATTAAAGGAATAAAGCTTTTTAAAACCCTTAAAAATATCCCCGTTGTCATTAATCCTAACACGAAAATGGCAAAGGTTTTATCACCTTTTGAAATAAAAGTAATTACTCTGGAATATTTAAAAAAGCATGAAGCGATGTAAGTTTTATTAAAGGTGAACAAAATGACTGATTTACAGGCTGTAAGACAAAGAATCAGTAGGCGTGACTTTTTGGATAAACCTATTTCCAGTCAACAAGTGCTGCAAATAAACAAACTGATTGAGAATAACAATCAGCTGTCAGGGCTTGAGTTGAAAGCTGTTTTCAACGATGAGGAAACACATTTATTCCCATATGGCAGGTTTAAAAATCCAAAAAACTATATTCTTATGCTTTGTGATAAAAGCCTTGAAAACTACAACTTTAAAATAGGATACTATGGCCAGAATATAATGCTTAATCTAGTAAAGATGGGATTTGGCGCTTGTTGGGCTGGCATTTCATTTAGCAGGTCAAATTTTAATATACCAAAAGGAAAGCGTTTACGTGCAGTGATGATTTTCGGTTATGTAAACGAGGAGATAAGTGATTTTGAAAAATTTGTTACCTCAAGCACTGTCAATGTCAATCATGATTTAGATTATTTTTACAGTTCAAGCGAAAGCGTTCCTGAAAAATTTATTGATGGGATAAAAGCGGTATCGCTCGCTCCTTCAGCTATGAATAGACAACCCGTTCATTTTATTTACAAGGATAATATGACATTTTCTTATGTGGAAAAGCCTAATTCTTTACAAGGCATTGACTTAGGTATTGCTGTAAAGCATTTTGAAATTGGCAGCAATGGAGAAATTCCTGTTAAAATCACGGAAAAACAAAAACTTTCACCTCTCTTTAATAATTTATTAATATTTAAGTGATTTGCTCACAGAATAATATTGCTTACTTCTATATTATTAGTATATCAAATATAGGAAATGTATTGTTAAATAAGCAATACTAATTTAAAAAGGAGCGATATTAATGAGTGCAATAACTATTACTAAGGAAAATTTTGAATCTGAGGTTTTAAAGTCCGACAAGCCTGTGCTGCTAGACTTTTGGGCAGCGTGGTGCGGCCCTTGTAGAATGGTTTCTCCTGTTGTCGATGAAATCGCAGATGAAGAAAAATCTATTAAGGTAGGAAAAGTAAATGTTGATGAACAGCCAGAGCTTGCATCACAGTTTAGAGTTATGAGTATTCCTACTTTAGTAGTGATTAAGGATGGAAAAGTTGTGGAAACATCAGTTGGTGCTAAGCCTAAAAACGCTATTCTTGCAATGATTGGTAAATAATTTTTATTTGCAGATTGTCAACTATAATAGTAAATCCGTTTTTTGTAAATTCATTTCTCAAAAAGACATCACTAGATGTTACTCTTAAGTGCAAAGACTCCCATACAGCTTTCAGATTAAGTCTGTAAGTTAAATAAACGGCTTTAATGCCGTTTATTTTATTATATAAGAAAAATTTTAGGAGGTTTTATGAAAAAAATCAAATGGGGAATTATGGCTACTGGAAATATTGCTCATTCCTTTGCTAAAGCAATGAAAGCTGTTGATAATGCTGAGCTTTATGCTGTTGCTTCCAGAAATATTGATAAAGCTAAGGCTTTCGCTGATGAATTTGATGCTGAAAAATATTATGGCAGCTATGATGAGCTTGTAAAAGATAGTGAGATTGATGTCATATACATTGCTACTCCCATGCAAAGTCACTATAATGATATAAAGCTATGCCTCAACAATGGCAAAAACGTACTTTGTGAAAAAACTGTTACTTTAAATTCTAAGCAATTTGAAGAGTGTGTTTCTATTGCAAGAGATAAAAATCTCTTTTTAATGGAAGCGATGTGGATGAAATTTCAACCCGTTTTCAATAAGGTTCATCAATGGATTAGGCAAGATAAAATCGGAGATATAAAGGTGATTGAATGTAATTTTTTCACTCTGCCTAAATATGATCCTGAAAATAGAATATACTCTAATAAGCTCGGCGGCGGTGCTTTGTTAGATTTAGGTGTATATCCGTTGAGCTTCGCGACGAGCTTTTTAGGCTTTGATTTTAAAGAAATTAATACCAATGCTTTTATTGGAGAAACAAATATTGATGAAAATTCAAGCTACGATTTAATTTACAACAACGCATACGCACGTCTTTCAAGTGGATTTAATATAGAATCTCAAAATCCTGCCTTTATTATTGGAACAAAAGGCAGCATTAAGCTTGATAATTGGTTTTTCCAAGCACAAAAGGCATGGATAAGAAATAAAAATAACGATATTGTTGAAGAAATTCACTTGCCATTTGACTCTAATGGTTATGAATATGAAATTCGACATGTTAATGATTGCTTAAATAAAGGAATCAAAAATAGTCCGATTGTTCCCGTTGAAGATACTCTTAAAATATTAAATATTATGGATTTTTGCAGAAAGCAATGGAACCTTGTTTTTGAAGAAGAATAATATAAAAACAGCTTATAATCTTAAAGAATATTATAAGCTTCATAGGTGAGCTAGCTCTCCTTATGCCACAAACACCACCACTAGATGCACTAGTGGTGGTGTTATACTTTGTTCAATCTTAAAACCTTAAATTATAAGCTACATTGTTGATTATCTTGATTGTTTTGATGTGATAATAATAATTCTCTGAGCATTGAGGAATGTACTGCCTCTTCCTCGGCAAATTGTGAAAATACTGATTTTACCTTATTATCTTCAATCTCTTTTGAATATTTTTCAAAATCTCTGGTAAGCTCCATTGAATTATGCCAAGCTCTCATTAGCTTATCACGTGTAGTAATTTTAACTTCATCTTTATTGCCCATTTTTTCTCCTTTCTCAGCAAATGTAAATGATTTTCGCATTTGCTAACTTTTGATTTATTTCTTGCTTTAAAAATTCCTCAGCCTCAAACCTGATTTCATCCTTATAACCGTATTTCCCTCTTGCTCTGCCCCTCATCAATTCCTTATCGTATAGCTGAGGCAAGGTTGGAAAAGCATCATTATTAATATATCTATGAATGTTACTATAAGTCATAAAAATAATTTTTATACTAATTGTATTTTTAGCTTTTACGCTTAACTTATCTGATAGAGTGGTTATCAGCTCTGAATATAAGCTTTTCCAGTTTTCCACTAAAATAATCGGTGCAATTAAAATCCCCGTAGGATAATCTGCATCTACCATTTTATTTATAGCTTCAATTCTATTGTCCAATGAAGAAGTACCTATTTCTATTCGTTTGATGATGTCATTGGGATTTACGCTCATTCTAAAAATAATTTTCTTATTATGGTCAATATCTAGCAAGCTATCTACCTGATGAAATTTTGTGGGAAACGTCAATTTGCCCTTTGGTGAATTTGCAAAATTCTTTATAGTCCACTCAAGATTGCCTGTAATCGTATTTTCTAAAATAAGGTCACTATTACTTCCTATTTCATAAACAAATTCATCTTTATTTTTTTGTGTATGCTTGATTATTTTATCAAGCATAAATTCTCTATTAACAAAAAGTCTTAGATATGAACATTTATTATAATTACAAACTAAATAACAATACAAGCACATTGCACTACACCCAGAGGAGGTATATGGCACAAGAAAATCTGAAATTTTAAAATTAGGTACATATTTATGAGTTTTTCTAGTGCCTATAATTAAATGCCTTTTCAGCTTAACAAAATCAGAATTCGAACTTTTTTGCAGCTGTTCAATTTTATTATGGCTTTCAATTTCATTCCATTTCAAATGTTTAAATTGTTCTCTCAGCTGCTTACCCAATTCATAGTTTAAAATATCGGGTTCGTAATACACTTCATCAAAATTCATTTTATCATCCTTTTGTGCTAAAAATGATTGAAAATTATCTAAAAAAATATTACTTATGCTTATAAGCTTACTATGATTTTTTAATTATTCAATCAATGATTTGTAATAGTATATCCTAAATAAAATATATAATTAACGAAAATTTTTACATAACAAAAAGAGCAGGTAAAAAACCTGCTCTAACCTGCTCTTTTTTTATACTAGAAAATATTATTCATTTCCCTCATACATATCCTTATACATCTTGTTCAGATGGAATAAGTGCTTGTACTTAGCCTTAGAATTAGCCTCAGCAATTGCAAATAATCTCTCAGCACGTTCAGGATTCTGCCTAATTAATGAGCTGTAACGTACCTCGTTAAGCATAAATTCCTTAATATCTCCTGTTGGCTCTTTACTATCAAGTGAGAAAGGACTCTTTCCTTGATCTGCAAGCTCTGGGTTAAAACGGAATAAATTCCAATATCCAGATTCAACAGCACGCTTTTCAATAGTCTGAGCCATTGTCAAGCCTCCCTTGATACCATGATTAATACATGGAGCATATGCAATAATAAGCGATGGTCCATCATAAGCCTCAGCCTCTGTAATTGCTTTAATGCACTGATTCATATTTGCACCCTGTGCAATTTGTGCAACATATACATAGCCATAGCTCATAGCCATAGCAGCCAAATCCTTTTTCTTTGTATCCTTACCACCAGCAGCAAAT
This sequence comes from Clostridiales bacterium, assembly GCA_012518465.1. GTDB lineage: Bacteria > Bacillota > Clostridia > Oscillospirales > Ruminococcaceae > JAAYSD01. The sequence goes on along the minus strand of JAAYSD010000010.1, from coordinate 33,872 downwards.
TGAGCAATAGCACCGATATTTGTAGCCTTTGACGCCTGTCCACCAGTATTAGAATAAACCTCTGTATCAAATACTAGAATATTTACATTTTTACCAGAAGCAATAACGTGGTCAAGTCCACCATATCCAATATCATATGCCCAACCATCACCACCGAATATCCACTGCGATTTCTTGGATAGATAATTCTTTTCAGCTAAAATTCCTCGTGCAAGTGTGCAAGCCTCACAAGCACAAACCTTTCCGTTTGCTAACCATTCAGCCTCCCACTCCGTACCGGTAAGGTCAACATCAATTCCATCCTTAAGTGCCTCTACAAAAGCAGCAGTAGCAATTTTATTTAATGAAGAATCATTTGCAGTTTCAAGCCAATACTTTCCTGCCTCTTTAAGCTTATCTGTACAATAATCAATTGAAATAAGCTTTTCGGTATCCTTCATTAATCTGTTGCGGATAGAATCCTGTCCTAAGAACATACCATATCCGAATTCAGCATTATCTTCAAACAAGGAATTTGCCCATGTAGGACCCTTTCCTTCCTTATTTGTTGTATATGGTGTAGATGGAGCAGAGCCACCCCAGATTGAAGAACATCCTGTTGCATTTGCAACATACATTCTATCACCAAATAATTGAGTGACAAGCTTAGCATAAGGTGTTTCACCACATCCGGCACAAGCACCTGAGAATTCAAGCAATGGTTGTGTAAACTGAGAACCCTTTACCGTTGTTTCCTTAAACTTTTCTTGTACCTCAGGCTTTGGAGAAAGCTTTTGTGAATAAGCAAAAACCTCTTGCTGCTCTAGTTGTGTGTGAAGTGGCTTCATCACAAGTGACTTAACCTTTGATGGGCAAGTATTAGCACAAGAACCGCAGCCTGTACAATCAAGCACAGAAATTGTCATCGCAAAATGAAGTCCCGGCATACCTGTCATAGGCTTAGATTTTGTTCCTTCCGGAGCATTAGCAAGCTCTTCATCAGTATATACAGCAGGTCTGATTACACCGTGAGGACAAACATAAGAGCATTGATTACACTGAATACAATTTTCAAAAACCCATTCAGGAGTATCAACAGCAATGCCTCTCTTTTCAAAAGCAGCTGTTCCCTGTGGGAATGTACCATCAGCTCTGTTTTCGAAAGTGGAAACTGGCAGTTCATCACCCTTTTGTGCTGATACAGGAATGAGAACATCATTAACAAATTTAACAAGCTCTTCATTTTCTCCTTCAGCAACGGGATGAACAATTCCTCCCTTTGCATCCTTCCATGAAGCAGGAACCTCAACCTTTACAAAACTCTTAGCACCAGCCTCAATAGCCTTGTAGTTCATATTTACGATTTCATCGCCCTTTTTAGCGAATGATTTTTTAGCTGCAGCCTTCATGTATTCTATTGCATCTTCCTTAGGAATAATATTAGCAATATTAAAGAAAGCCGACTGTAAAATTGTATTTACACGATTACCAAGACCTATTTCCTTTGCAATGTCAGTGGCATTAATAATATAGAAATTAATGTCATTTTCGGCTATATAACGCTTTACACTGCCGGGCAGCATTTCATCAAGCTCTTCAACAGTCCACTGTGTATTGAGCAGGAAGCTTCCACCCTTTACAACGTCCTGTACCATATCATATTTGTCAATATAAGACGGATTATGACAAGCTACAAAATTAGCTTTATTAACAAAATAAGTTGATTTAATAGGTGATTTTCCAAATCTTAGGTGGGAAACTGTTACACCACCTGATTTTTTAGAATCATATGAGAAATAAGCCTGTACATTAAGATCTGTATGGTCACCGATAATTTTAATAGAGTTTTTGTTAGCACCAACAGTACCATCAGCACCAAGACCCCAGAATTTACATGAAGTAGTTCCCTCAGGGATAGTATTTGGTGTTTCACCTACCTCAAGAGAAAGGTTAGTGACATCATCAATAATGCCGATTGTAAAGTGCTTTTTCTCTGTATTTTTATATACTGAAATAATATGTGCTGAGTTAGTATCCTTAGAACCTAAACCATAGCGTCCAGTAAATACAGGAACATCAGCAAACTTTCCCTGCTCTTTTAATGCAGCAACTACATCAAGATACAAAGGTTCACCAATTGAACCGGGTTCCTTTGTTCTATCAAGAACAGAAATCTGCTTAACAGTATCGGGTATTGCATCAACAAAAGCCTTTGTGCTAAATGGTCTGAAAAGCCTTACTTTAATCAAGCCGACCTTTTCACCTTTAGATGCTAGGTAGTCAATTGTTTCTTCTATTGTATCGTTTACAGAACCCATAGCAACAATTACATGCTCAGCATCAGGAGCACCATAATAATTAAACAGCTTATAATCTGTACCGATTTCAGCATTAACCTTATCCATGTATCCCTGAACAATTTCTGGAACAGCATCGTAATAAAGGTTGCTTGACTCTCTCGCTTGGAAGAATATATCTGGGTTTTGTGCAGTACCACGCAAAACAGGATTTTCAGGGTTTAACGCTCTATCTCTGAACGCCTGCAAAGCATCCCTATCAAGCATTTTTGCAAGGGTGTCATAATCCCATACTTCAATTTTCTGAATCTCGTGAGAAGTACGGAAGCCATCAAAGAAGTGTAAGAATGGTACTCTTGACTTAATAGTAGCTAAGTGTGCAACTGCACCTAAATCCATTACTTCCTGCGGATTTGTTGAACATAGCATAGCATAACCAGTCTGACGACAAGCATAAACGTCACTATGGTCACCAAAAATAGATAATGCATGACTTGCAACAGCACGTGCAGAAACGTGAATAACACTTGAAAGCAACTCACCAGCTATTTTATACATATTAGGAATCATTAGTAAAAGTCCCTGTGAAGCTGTATATGTTGTTGTCAAAGCACCAGCTGTCAAAGAACCGTGAACAGCACCTGCAGCACCGGCTTCAGACTGCATCTCCACAACTCTAACTTCCTGTCCAAAAATATTTTTTCTCCCTGCTGTTGCCCATTGGTCTGTAACCTCTGCCATAACAGATGAGGGAGTGATAGGATAGATAGCAGCTACTTCCGTAAACGCATAGGACACGTGACCGGCAGCAGTGTTTCCATCCATAGTTAGCTTTTGTCTTGCCATTGAGAAAAATCCTCCTTTATATTGCACAATGCAAACAGCCCCCTGCTATTTACATAATGTGTGTTTTTACTTGCGTATGTCTATCTATAAAACGCCATAGTTAATTTTATCACAACAATAATGTTTTGTAAACACTTTTTCACTATAAACCTTATAAAATTATCTAAAATTCAGTTTTTTATTTATTATTAAATGCGTATATAAATTTCTATATGGTGAGCGAACGTAATTTATCCTTATTTATTATAGTTACACAGCCTCTGGATAGCTCTACTATGCCTTCATTTGAAAAATATTTAAGCATCCTCGTCACTACTTCCCTCGCACTTCCCATATACTTAGCTATCTGCTCATGAGTGAGAAAAATAGAGTCTTCCCCCGTTTTTGACATTTCATCAAGTAAAAATATAGCCAATCGCTTGTCAAAGCTCATAAAAAGTATTTGCTCCATAGCCCACATGACATCGGAAAACCTCTCAACCGTAAGCTTATTAGCGAAGTTTTCCATATAAATATTTTCGCACGCTACTCTTTGAAAAGCTAAGGGATTAATCACATATACATCAGAATCTATCTCTGTTTCGATAATGACATCAAAGGTAATTTCATTTAATACACATGAAGCTGATAAAGTACAAATTTCCCCTTCTGTAATACGAAACAAAGTGATTTCTCTGCCATCTTCTGAGAGAATATAAGTTCGCAAGCCTCCTTTTTTAAGGATAATAATGCCAATGCAATCAGTTTGCCCATTATGGACTATTTTTCCTTTATCAAAGGAGATAAAATTTGTATTTTTTAATAAGGTGTCCTTTTGCTGCTGAGTAAGATTTTCCCAAACAGTGATTGCTGTTTCTAAATACTTTGCTGTTTCTGTCATAATCTTTTCCTTTCGGCATTAAATAAAAAACATAATATCCTGCTCTGATTTATTTTTTTCTACCTGAGATAGCAGCATCTCAATTGTGATTTGCTGTAATTGTTTTTTTACCTTCTCGTCGAGAGGGGCAAAAACAAGCTGCTTCATAGCATCTTCTATTTCGGGCGATTTTTCTGACACAGTCTGCTCTGTTTCCTCGAAAAGCGAAAGTTCAGTAGCACTAAAAATCTCATAAACATTTGTTTTTGATGGTGGTTTAGCTAACTGATACCCTCCCTGTGCCCCTTTTATAGAATTTACAAGCCCAGCCCTTTTTAACAAGGAAAAAACCTGTTCTAAATATATTTTGGAAATGCCGAACCTCTCAGAAATACTTAAAACAGTGATATATTCCCCACTATCATACCTATGAGCCATGCTTGTAATAGCTACTAGAGCATATCGCCCCTTTGAAGATATACGCATATTTTCTCCCTTCTTATTGTTTTAAAACAAACTTTACCGATATATATAATAATACATTTTAATCAATTTGTCAACTTATAAAGCATCACTATTAATAATTTTGATTATTTTATACAAAATTAAATCTTTATTCATTATAAAAAAGATAATGTATTATAAAGCTTAAATATAAAAGCTTGCAGATAATGTATGTAAACTTGATAGCCAACTTATACCACTATATACATATGCAAAACATCTAGTGGTATTTTTTAGCACTTTATCTTTACTCTGCTTAAATATAATATAATATTTGTAATTTTAAAAATTTTTTTATAAAAACTATTGACATTTCTAATTAAACGTATTATAATATAATTATCAAATACATATTAATCATATATGAATTATAACAGGAGGATTTTGAAATGGCTAACACTTATAAGAATATTACTGAGTTAATTGGTAAAACCCCGCTTCTAGAGCTTAATAATTTTACAAAGGTCAAAAACCTTGATGCAAAAATTATAGCAAAGCTAGAATACTTTAATCCGGCAGGCAGCGTTAAGGACAGAATTGCTAAAGCTATGATAAGCGATGCAGAGGAAAAAGGTTTGATTAATAAGGACACTGTAATAATTGAGCCTACAAGCGGAAACACAGGCATAGGACTTGCTTCTGTCGCTGCTGCAAAAGGATATAGAGTAATTCTTACAATGCCTGAAACAATGAGCATTGAAAGACGCAAGCTTTTAAAAGCATATGGTGCTGAGCTCGTTTTAACCGATGGTTCAAAAGGTATGAAGGGTGCAATTGCAAAAGCAGATGAGCTTGCTGCTGAATACGAAAATTCATTTATTCCCGGACAATTTAAAAACCCAGCAAATCCTAAAATTCACTATGAAACCACAGGCCCTGAAATATGGAATGATACCGATGGAAATGTAGATTTTTTTGTATCAGGTATAGGCACAGGTGGTACTATCACAGGAACAGGCGCATATTTAAAAGAAAAAAATCCCAATGTAAAGGTTGTTGCTGTTGAACCATTTGATTCAGCTGTACTTTCAGGAGAAAATGCCGGCCCACATAAGATTCAAGGAATTGGTGCTGGATTTGTTCCCGATGTGCTTAATACTAATGTTTATGATGAAATAATTAAAGTAAAAAATGATGATGCTTTTGCCTCAAGCCGTGATGTTTCCAAGAGTGAAGGATTGTTGGTCGGAATTTCTTCAGGTGCTGCTATTAATGCCGCTGTCGAAATAGCTTCTCGTCCTGAAAACAAAGGAAAGACAATTGTTGTTATTCTTCCCGACACAGGTGAGCGTTATCTCTCTACTCCACTATTTGAGGGCTAACACATTAAGCCTTGTATTAATCAATGATAAAATCATTATAAAAAAGCTATAAATCTTTCCGATTTATAGCTTTTTTCTTATTCTGCAATTTTTCCTACAACTCCATTTACAAACCAATTCATCTGCCAAATTTCATCATCACTTAATACATCATCTTTTTCTACAATTATATTACCATATTGATCATAAATTTCCCCAGAAAAAATATTTAGCTCCCCTGCCTTTATCTTTTCCTTAACCTCTTTCACCTTTTCACTAACATTTTCGGCATTTATATTTGTCAAATCATCTATATCAACAATTCCACTTGAAAGCCCCTCCCAATAGGTCTTGTTGCTCCACTCATCATTTATAATGGAATTAATACTCCGTACATAAAATTCACTCCAATTATAAACAGAGGCAGTGAGATATGACTTTGGTGCAGTATCTGAAGTAGAATAATTATTTCCAATAGATAAAACACCCTTTTCTTCAGCGAATTTTTGTACAGCTAAGGAATTCTGTTGGCTTGCAATTACATCAATATTTTTTCCATCAGAAATCAATGTTAATACAGCAGTTTTTTCAATAATCTCATCATTCCATGTATCTGTAAAAACAACCTCAACACTAGCCTCTTCACTAACACTGCGAACGCCTAGCGTAAAGGCATTGATATCACGTATCACTTCGGGAATAGGCTTTGGTGCTATATATCCTATTTTTTTAGTTTTAGAATTCATTGCCGCTACAATTCCTAAAATATACCTAGCTTCATATGTTCTTGCTGAATAAATACCTAAATTATCTGAGGTAATATCACCCGAACAATTATTAAAAATAATCTCAGGATATTGGTCGGCAGCTATCTTAGTGTATTCATCATATTCACTGCTGGTGGTGTAAATTACGTTACAGCCTTTTTCAATCAAATCAATAATCGCATTTACACTGTCCTCATTTGCAGGAACATTTTCAACATATTCAGTCTGAATACCCATATCATTCAAGGCTTTTCGACCCTCATCATGAGCCTGAGTATAGCTTTTATCATCAATGCTTCCAGTATAAACAAATCCTGCTTTAATATTCTCTTTAGTTAAGGTGGTTTCTGATACCTCACCTATTGAGCTATTATCCCCCGAACAAGCTGAAGATAACAGCATAAAAGCTGACAGAATACCCGCTAAAATTTTCTTTTTCATAAAGCTGTCCTTCCTTAATTGAATTGCATTTATACTATGCTAATTGCCTTCCCATCATCACTCCCATAATTGATGCCATCATAAGCCCTCTTGTCCAACCGCTAGAATCTCCTAAAGCATAAAGACCCTTAATATTTGTATTTAAGTTGCTGTCCATTTTTATTTTATTGCTATAAAACTTCAATTCAGGTGAATATAATAGCGTTTCCCTGCTTGCAAACCCAGGCACAACCATATCAACTGCTTGAATAAAGTTGATAATATTCACCATTGTTCGATAAGGCATTGCAGCAGTAATATCACCAGCTACCGCATCTAGCAGGGTGTGCTTTATATTAGTAAAGCTCAACTCCTTTGGCCATGTACGTTTGCCATCTAAAATATCACCATATCTCTGAACAAGTATCTGTCCGTTAGCTAGCATATTAGCAAGCTCTCCAACCTTTTTAGCATATTCAATAGGTTGATTAAAGGGTACGCTGAAATTATGCGAGCATAAGATTGCTAGATTAGTGTTATCAGACTTCTTTTCTTTATAAGAGTGTCCGTTTACCACAGCTAAATTATTATCATAGTTCTCCTGACTAACAAATCCACCGGGATTTTGGCAGAATGTACGCACCTTGTTTTTAAAAGGCAAGGGATAGCCTATGAGCTTTGATTCATACAAAACCTCATTTACTTCCTCCATTACCTCATTTCTTACTTCTACACGCACGCCTATGTCAACAGTTCCGGGCTGATGAGCAATATTATGCAGCTCACAAGTCTTTTCAAGCCAATCAGCACCTTTTCTGCCCGTTGCAATAACAACATCGTCAGCATCAACTTGCCTCTCATTTTGACCTGTTTTTGAATCACATATAATTACACCCTTGCATACCCCGTCTTTAATAATAATATCTCTGCAATTTGTACTAAAAAGAATCTCGACGCCTTTCTCCTGCAAGTACCTTTCTATTTTAAGGTAAATTTCCTGAGCCATCTCAGTGCCTAAATGTCTTATAGGACAATCTACAAGCCTTAAGTTTGCATTAATAGCTTTTTTTCTGATTTCCTTTATTTTTTCAGGATTACCAACTCCCTCAATTTTAGTATCTGCCCCAAAATCAAGATAAATTTTATCAGTATAATCTATTAGTTCACAAGCTTGCTCATATCCAATTAGCTCTGGTAAAGTTCCTCCTACCTCAGGACTAAGTGAAAGCTTTCCATCAGAAAAAGCACCAGCACCACTAAAGCCTGTTGTTATATGGCAAAAAGGCTTACAATTAACGCATTTTTTTGTCTTAACCTTTGGACAAAAACGTTTTTCAACAGAAACACCCTTTTCAACAAGTAAAATCTTTTTCTTAGAGCTTCTTTTTACCATTTCTAGTGCTGTAAAAATTCCCGCTGGACCTGCTCCAATAATAATCAAATCATATTTCATGCTTTTTCTTTCTCCTATACAGCGCTTAAAACACTAATATTAATAAGATAAGCTTCCGTCAATAATTTATCATAAATGCAATCAATTTGTCAAGGATATAAAAAATTTTTGCAAATTTACTGCCTGTTCCCTTTATGAGAACAGGCTTAATTTAAAGCTTTTCAAGTCTTGCAAAATTCGCCATTAGTTTTTTCTTTCCCGCAACCTTAAAATCTATTTCAAGCATTGTATCATTTCCCATAGGTGTAGCAGAAATTATAGTTCCCTCTCTAAAAATATTATGAGAAACTATATCTCCGGGCTTATATTTCTTACTATCTTTGGCTTTTTTCGCAAAGTTCAAAGTTATATTGCCGCCGTTTTGTAGGTAATTAGGTTCCTCCGGCTTTTTACGCTTAAAGGCTTTGTTTTCAGCTATAATAGTTTTATCAAAAAACTCCTTATATTTATCAGGTATTTCCTTTACAAACCTTGATAGCTGATTTTTCTGTGTAGTACCATATATTAGTCTTGCGCTAGCACTTGTGATAATAAGCTTTCGCTTTGCCCTTGTAATAGCAACATATGCAAGCCTGCGTTCCTCATCGATACCATCATCTTCCGATATTGAACGATAGCTAGGGAAAATATTTTCTTCAGCACCCACAATAAAAACAGTGTCAAATTCAAGACCCTTTGCTGAGTGCATTGTCATAAATGTTACTCTGTCCGTGTCTTCATCATAGCTATCCAAATCAGAAACAAGTGCAACCTGCTCTAAAAACTCATCAAGAGTCAAGCTGTCGTTATCTTCCAAAGAAGCTATTACATTAGACTTTAGCTCATTAATATTTTCAAGTCTGCCAATGCCCTCTTCACCCTGCATAAGCAAATAGTCACGATACCCCGTCTTTTCAATAACTGCGTCAATCAAGGTATCAAGCTCACCATCTTCAGCTTGTTGTCTAAGTTCTTCAAGTACAGTACCTAGCTGCTTTAGAGAATTTGTCTTTCGGGATAATCCCGGAAAGCTATCGGCCTGTAAGATTACATCAAGAGGTGACATATCAAGTGAAATTGCGATTCTTTCTACCTCATTTAAGGTTGCGTCACCAATACCACGCTTAGGCTGATTTGCTATTCTTGAAAATCTTATAAAATCATATGGATTGTTAATAACGCTTAAATAAGCGATAATATCCTTAATTTCCTTACGCTCATAGAAGCGTACTCCACCAACCATTCTATATGGAATACCCGCCTTAGCCAATGTCATCTCAAAGCCTCTTGACTGGGCATTAGTCCTGTATAGCAAAGCAAAATCATTATACTTTTTTCCCGCCTTTATCCCATCAAGAATTGTATCAGCTACAAAAAAACTCTCCCTCTGGTCATCTAAAAAGCGATAAACTTGAATTTTATCACCATCGCCCAAATCAGACCACAAAGCCTTTTCCTTACGCTTTGTATTATTTGCTATGACAGCATTTGCTGCACTCAAAATATTAGTTGTAGAACGATAGTTCTGCTCTAATCTAATAACAGTTGCACCCTTAAAATGCTTTTCAAAATTTAAAATATTTTCAACAGTCGCACCACGGAATTTATAAATACTCTGGTCATCATCACCAACAACGCAAATATTACCCTTATCACCTGCAAGCAATGATACAAGCTGATATTGTGCAATATTTGTATCCTGATACTCATCAACCATTATGTATTTATAATGATTTCTATATTTTTGTAAAACATCAGGATTTTCATTAAGAAGCTTAACAGTCAAAGCTATTAAGTCGTCAAAATCAAGTGCATTAGACAGCTTTAATCTATCTTGATATTCCTGATATATTTCAGCAACCTTTAGCTGATAAAAATCGTTACTAGCTGTCGCTTTTATTTTAAATTCAGGCGGATAAATCAGCTTATCTTTTGCGTGAGAAATACTAGCCTGCACACTCTTTGGTATAAACTGCTTGTCAGAAAGATTAATATTTTTAATAATATCCTTAATAATTCTTAAGCTATCATCACTGTCGTAAATTGTAAAGCTGTTTTTATATCCAAGGTGATGAATATCTCTCCTCAATATCTTAACACAAGCAGAATGGAAGGTAGAAGCATTAATATCAGCACCTTGCTCTCCAAGTCGTGAGCAAAGCCTATCCTTTAGCTCCTTTGCCGCTTTATTTGTAAAGGTTATTACAAGTAAATTCCATGGTTTTATTGGGTTTACAGCACAAATTTTAGATAACCTATTTACAATTTCAGAATCATTTCTATCTGCTTTACTAAAGTTATCAAGGAAAGTTCTATCGCTTTGCGAAATTTCACCTGAAGAACCATGATAGCCATTTCCAAACAGAATCATATTAGCAACTCTGTTTACAATAACCGTCGTTTTTCCACTGCCTGCACCCGCTATAATAAGCACACTGCCCTCAGTCTGAAAAACAGCTTTTTGCTGCATCTCATTTAAATTAGAAAAATATGTTTTTAAAGCCCTCTGCTTACAATTATCACTCATTTGTATTCCTGTTCTGTTATGCAATCAAATGACTGCGGATTTATGCGTAAAATTTAAGGCGTCTGCACCTGTGTATCAGTGCCAAAACTAATAAAAGGATTAACCTCTGTTCCCATAGCCTGTGGTAATTCACCATTCCATTTAGTAGCCTTTAAATATTCAACATACAAAGGATTTTTAGCAATTTGCTCCTGAATCAGAGAAATTGATTTTGCATCAGCCTCAGCTCTAATCAAAGCACTATCTGCCTGAGCCTGTGCAGAAATCCTTGTCTGCTCTGCCTCTTGCTTAATTTCTTCTGTTTTATTCTGAGCCTTTAATGCATCCTGCTGTGCTACTACCTTAGCACGTACAGCCTCTTCAAATACATTTTCAAACTCAAGATTTTCAATAGCAAAATTTGTTACGACAATACCGTTTTTAGCTAATGATTCAGTCAATTTTTCTTGAATGCTCTGCTGTACACTCATTCTTGTATTTACAAGATTTTCAGCCTTAATTGTACCTATCTCATTTTTAGCAATAGCATTTACTTGAGGATAAATAAGTCTAGCAGTTACATTTTCAATGCCAACCTCTTTAATAATACTTGAAAGCTCAGCACTATCGTAAACATAGTTTAATTTAAGCTTTAAAGCCTCAACTGTCTGCGTATCGCTTGTATATGCATTTGTATCTAGCTCAAAAACCTGCTCACGAATATCCACTTGCTTAATTTCTTCAATAAAAGGCAAAGACAAATTAAGTCCTGCTTTTAAATCATCTCTTACAATCTTGCCAAACCGGTATTTTACACCAATATACCCCTCATTTACTACTGTAAAGGTATTAAATATTAAAGTCAAAACTAGTAAGATAATAACACCTATCAAAACCCATAATCCCACTTTTTTAGGATTAACCTGCGTACCCGTTCCCTTAGGACCGGTAGTAAATTTCATTTCAGCCATATAAACTCCTCTAATTTAATTATTTTTTACGTTTTCAAAATCGGGATATTTAGTTTCTACCTTGAGCTGAGCAAACTCAACCTTTTCAGTAAACTCAAGATTTTTAAATGCCTGTGAAAGCATAAGTTTAATACGATTTACCTGATTTACTTCACTTGCACCAGGGTCAAAATCCACAGCTACAATATTTGACAATGGATTTCTACGTCTTAATTCACCAATAATTCCTTTTCCCGTAACATGATTAGGTAAGCAAGCAAAAGGCTGCATACATACAATATTTGTTACTCCCGTATGTATAAGCTCAAGCATTTCAGCAGATAAAAACCAGCCCTCACCAGCTATATTTCCCGTTGACACTATACCGTCAACGAGCTTTCTCATTTCAGATATTTTCGAAAAAGTACCAAACTTTGTATCGGTGATTGCCTGTAAATAAGGCTTTTGCATCCACTCGACAAATTTTATCACAAGATTTTTAAAAAAATGTGCCTTTTTGCTTACTGTCAATAGCTCTTTTCTAGAATTATCACTATCCATTGTATAAAGTACAAAATGCATAAGGTCGGGTACAACAGCCTCAGCACCCTCCTGCTCTAGCAAATCAACAGCAAAATTGTTTGCAACAGGGTGATACTTTACAAGAATTTCACCAACTAAGCCGACTCTGGGTTTTATTGTATTAACAACAGGTAGATTGTCAAAATCTCTTACAATTTCATAAATATTTTTCTTATAACGCTTTCTGCTAAGGTATTTCAATTCTGCCTTTAACTTATTATTCCACTTTTTGTAAAGTTCATTCGCTGAGCCTTTAATCAGCTCATAGGGCCTTACTCTATAAAGGCATCTCATAAGCAAATCGCCATAAATTACTGCCATCACAGCCCTTAAAGCCATAGGAGCACTTAGTTTAAAACCGGAATTTTTCTCAAGTCCTACGAAATTTAATGAAATCAAAGGCACCTGGTCAAAGCCCGCATCCTTTAACGCTTTTTTAATCATACCTACATAATTAGTAGCCCTGCAAGCACCACCTGTTTGAGTAATCATAAGTGAAGTATTATTTACATCATATTTACCTGAATTTAAAGCATGAAGTAGTTGCCCTATTGTAAGAATGGCAGGATAACAAGCATCGTTATTAACATATTTTAAGCCCTCGTCCGTTACTGCCTTGCTATAATCCTCTAGCACAACAAGATTATAGCCATCAAGCCTAAAAGCTTCTTGCAATAAACTAAAGTGTATTGGTGACATTTGAGGAGCAATAATAGTATGCCTTTTTTTCATTTGCTTAGTAAATTCAGGCTGACGGTGATAACCAACCTCACCTCTTTGAGGTTTAAAGCCCTTTCTCCTCCTCTCTTCCACAACAGAAATAAGAGAACGTAAGCGTATCCTTGCAGCACCTAAATTATTTACCTCGTCTATTTTTAAGACAGTATACATTTTTCCAAAGCTTTGCATTATTTCTTGAACCTGATCAGTTGTAATTGCATCTAACCCACAGCCAAATGAATTAAGCTGAACAAGCTCAAGCTCATCAGTTTCACCTACAAGATGTGCAGCTGCATAAAGCCTTGAATGATAGCTCCACTGGTCAACAACACGTATAGGTCTTACAATTTTGCCTAAATGAGCTATACTATCCTCAGTAAAAATTGCATAGCCATATCCCGCTATCATTTCAGGTATACCATGATTAACCTCAGGGTCTACGTGATATGGTCTTCCTGCAAGTACTATTCCCTTACCATTGGTACGTTTCAGCTCAGCTAAAACTTCCTCACCTTTTTTTCTTATATCATTTTTAAAGCTTTCATCTTCCTCATAAGCTTTTCTGCAAGCATTTCTGAATTCTTCAAGCGTGAAATTTTGATTGGGAAATTGCTTTGAAAACTCTTCAAATAACCTTTCAGCCATTCTTTTTTCATTATATATAGGTAAGAAAGGATTCATAAAAATTATATTGCCATCACGTAAATCAGGCACAGAATTTTTTATAACCTCGCTATATGTAGCGACAACAGGACAATTATAATGATTGTCCGAATTTGTGTTAGGGTCCATTTCATAGGGTAAGCTGGGATAGAAAATAAAATCTGTACCCATTTTTATAAGCTCTTCAATATGCCCATGCGAAAGCTTAGCCGGATAACAAACCGATTCTGACGGCATTGTTTCTATTCCCATATCGTATACTTCACGTGAGGACTTTGGCGAAAGCTTTACACAATATCCAAGATGAGTAAACAAGGTATGCCAAAAAGGATAATTTTCATACATACCTAAAACTCTCGGTATGCCAACAACTCCACGCTTTGCTTCACTTTCAGGCAGAGAATCGTATGAAAACAGCCTTTTATATTTATAATCATATAAATTAGGAACATTAGATTTGTTTAAATTTTTTCCTGCTCCACGCTCGCATCGATTGTTACTGATATAGCGGCTTCCATCAGAAAACCTAGTGATTGTAAGCAAGCAATTGTTAGAACAGAGTCCACACCTTGCTGTACTTTTTTTAACCTTAAAATCCTCAAGGCTATTAAGACTAGAAATTTTCGACCCCTTGCCATCATCACGCTCTTTAGCAATAAGCGCTGCACCATAAGCCCCCATAAGCCCTGCTTTATCGGGGCGAACAACCTCTCTTCCGCTGACTAGCTCAAAAGCACGAAGAACCGATTGATTCATAAAAGTTCCACCTTGGACAATTATCTTTTTTCCCATAGCCTCAGGGTCACGAATTTTTATTACCTTAAACAAGGCGTTTTTCACAACAGAATAAGATAATCCTGCTGAAATATCAGCTACATTTGCGCCTTCCTTCTGAGCCTGTTTAACCCTTGAATTCATAAAAACTGTACATCTAGAGCCTAAGTCAACCGGACTTTTTGAAGTAAGGCCAACCTTAGCAAATTCCTCACTCTTCATACCAAGAGCATTTGCAAAATTTTCTATAAAAGAACCACAGCCTGAGGAGCACGCTTCATTGAGCAATATGCTTTCTATTTCCCCATTCTTGACACGCATACATTTCATATCCTGCCCGCCAATATCAAGTATAAATTCAACACCGGGCAGAACCTTTTCAGCAGCTTTATAATGTGCCATCGTTTCTATTTCGCCATAATCTGCACCAAGAGCCGCTTTAATCAAATGCTCACCATATCCTGTGGATGTAACCTTTGAAATATATGTATCCTTAGGTAATTTTGAATAAATATCCTTAAGAATATTAATTACCGATTGCAGAGGATCACCTTTATTCGAGCCATAATAAGAATATAAAATATTACTATCTTCATCTATTAAAGTAGCTTTAGTAGTGGTAGAACCAGCATCAATTCCTAAATAAGTTTTTCCTTTATATGTAGTTAAATCCCTTGTTGGAATAACAGCTTTTGCATGACGCTTATTAAATCGGCTTAGCTCATCTTCACTTGAAAAAAGAGGCTCAAGCCTTTCCACCTCATGAACCTGTATAGATGAAAGCTTTTTTACCTTTTCGCTTAGTGCGTTTATACCGATAGCTTCTCTTTTATCTGAAATGGCACAGCCCATAGATACAAATAAATTTGCATCATTAGGAAAAATCACCTGTTCTTCACTAAGGTCCAAGGTTTCAATAAATCTCTGCCTTAATTCAGATAAATAATGAAGCGGTCCTCCTAAAAAAGCAACATTTCCTCTAATTGGCTTACCACAAGCAAGACCACTGATTGTTTGATTTACTACCGACTGAAAAATAGAAGCGGCAATATCACTTTTTTGTGCTCCTTCATTAAGCAATGGCTGAATATCGCTTTTTGCGAAAACACCACATCTTGAAGCAATGGGATAAATTGTCTGATAGCTCTTCGCCAATTCATTAAGACCGGAAATATCCGTATTAAGCAAGGCTGCCATCTGATCGATAAAAGCACCTGTTCCACCGGCACACGAGCCATTCATCCTTTGCTCTAGCCCACCCTTAATGTAGGTAATCTTAGCATCCTCTCCCCCAAGCTCTATTGCAACATCTGTTTGAGGAATAAACTTAGAAATCGCATCTGCTCCAGCTGCGACCTCCTGAACAAAAGGAATACCAAGCCACTTAGACACAGAAATTCCACCAGAGCCTGTTACTGCTATTGTTATTTCACTGTCAGCTAAAATATCAAAAGCTTGTGTAAGCATTTCAGCAAGAGTTTTTTTAATATCTGAAAAATGTCTTTGATATTTTTTATAAACAATGTTGTCATTATCATCGACTACTACAATTTTTATTGTAGTAGAACCGACATCAAGACCAATATGAAGCATAACGCCACCTTAACCAACCTTTTATTTCATTCTACATAATTTTCTGTCTGAAATAAGCCTAAAAAGATAAAAACCGTACAAAATTACAGGCAGCAACATTGTACCAATCACTGTCTATAAAATTACACAATAAAATAATTTATATAAATTATAACATACTTTATTAAAAAAATCAAACAGTTTTATTTTACATTTTTTTCAACGTGTTCACTTAAACAATTTTTCGGGTTTGCAGCTAATATTTATATATAAATATCATAATTTTTAGTTTAAAATAATATGATTAATTTTAAAAATTATATCAAATATAAAAAATAGTATTCCCTTTGCAAATGCAAGAGAATACTTAATATATATTTATCTTATTGAAACAAACAATAAAAAACCTTAAAGCCCGAAACGAAGATTCCAATAAAATTCTGAATGTCAGTACATCTCAATGTTCAATATACCAAAGCATATCTAGCTTTTGCTTTCCTTGCGTTGGCACATATGAACTAGAAAAGGTTTTTATTTCCAACTTCAACTAAGGAATAAGAATCTATTTTACTAAAATAAAATCACCATGATTAGGGAAACTGATAGTTGTTTCATTTTTATAGATATAAGACGGACCACCGCCCGTTGTAGCATCGCCCGGCTCTTTTACATTTAATTTAATAAAAGTCTTATCAATCACATACTGAACTGCGTAATATGCTTTTTCAGAATACATGTCCATCATAAGCTGTGCCGAATTATTATAAAAATCTTCAGCACTCTTCCAATCGCTTAAATCAGGATCGGGAATAGCAGCCACTGCACGATCATAAAAGTACTTTTTCAAATCTTCTTTTTGTAATACAATCTGCTCATCATCAAATACTTCTATATAAAAATTTGTGTTTTTATCACCATTTAAATAATACTTTCCTACTTGCAGCTCAGGAATTTCCGGCTCATCTGCTGATATAGGCTTAATGAAGTGAATAAGCAATAATATTGCAACAGCTGCAAGAGCAACAGCAACTATTTCGATTGTAGCAATTTTAATGTTTTTTGCTTTCATATCATAACTCCTTTATAAACTTATGTTTTTTACCGTAATCATCTGTAAAAATATTAATCTTTTTGATAAAAAGATTTAAAAACCCACCCATTTCAACATCAACATCACCGGTAAACGTTTCTGTAAAATTTTCAGATAATCTTCTGCCATTTTCATCAACATACCAAACAGCATCATCACAATAAACAACCGTTTTTTTTAATTCCACCTCCTCACTTAATATTATAGAATACATTTCAGTAAAAATATATTAGCAGTTTTAACAAATATTACATTAATTTTTTGTATATTTATACAATAGACACAAATATAATATTTACATAAAAATTTTAACTTATGTAATAATTAAAAAGTATGTACTGTAAGCACAACACTATTTATTTACTTAACAAAGCGTGTATAAAAGGAGTAAAACCCCTCTTATACATTTTAACGTCTTATTGGCTTATTCTTTTTCTTTTTTTCACTGCTACAAAAAAGGTGATTAACCCAATTGTTAAAACAGCACCACCTATTGCTCCAAAGAATAGCAGACTGTTATTATAGAAACGTATCCACAAATTAGTTGTTACAAAAAAATCTACAATTTCTACGACCTCATCATTTCCTGCTGCATCTACACTAATTATTTTTACCTTGTGTTTTGAAGTGGAATCGCCTAAAATATCAAATGTGAAATCTTGACCATTTTCTATAATACTTTTAATTTCATTTTCCGTCCATGATGCATATTCATTTTCATAATCATCTAAATATACCTTAATTGACTTGATTAACAGATTATCACTCACAGTCATTAAAACAGTTTTCTTATCTAATGAATATGTTTTTCCAGCTTCAAGATTAGTTATAACAATGTTCGGCTTTATTCTATCTACTCCAAAGCTAATTTCCTTGTCTTTAGTATCCTGAGTATTATTTGAAACATTTCCTGCTTCATCTTCAGAATGGAAAACTAATCTATACACTCCATCATCATCAAAGTTTTTATCAAAAACAGTATACTTATATTCATACCATTGCCCATTTCCACCTTTTATATCTATTTTATAATCTTCACCCTCTTTTAAAACAAATGTTTCGTTATTTTTAAAAAGTGTAACCTTAAAGTTTTTCAGCTTATCAACATTTATTTCCGTAATTATAACATCTTGTCCATTTTGTAAATATGAATTATTTAAATTTTTTGTACCCTCATTAAATAAATAAGTAGAGCCAAAACGATTAACTGAAAAAACTATTTTTTGTTGGGTGGTGTTGCCAGCCTTGTCTGTAAGTTCGGCAGTTAAAGTATAAATATCATCAAAACTTTTTTCATTTGCAAAATTGTTAAACGTGAATTTTCCCCCATTATTAGTCTTTGAATAAACGCCATCAAGTGGAATTTCATTTTTATTGGTGCTATTTAACATAATCCTTACATTACTAGAATCATAATTAGCATCTGAATACGATATAATAGGAGCTAAATCACCACTATTAGCAGAGCCATTAATAACACCTGAAATTACTAGCTCAGGGGCTGTTTTATCTATATAAAAGCTTTGATTCACAAAATCCTTAGATTGATTTGCAGCTTTATCCCTAACAGAAATATCAAAGGTATAAAATGCATCTTTCTCATACCGTATAGTTGCAGTATGCCTATCTCCGTTAGTTATCCATCTACTAATTGTGGGTAACGATATATTTTTGCCCCTATCATTCGCTGTGATAATAATATCAACTAAATTAGCATCAAAATTATGTTCTGTAATAGCAATTGTCGCAGTGCGATTAGCTTTATAATAATTATTATTTTTATTTGAATTATTATCATAAGTTACTGATATAACTGGAGTTGTCTTATCAATAGTAAATGCTTTAGGTGCTACTGTGTCATCATCATAGGTTTCCTTATCGCATTTATTACCTGCTAAGTCGGTGTACTCTATATCAAAATTATAATCTCCATCTGTATTATAAGAAATACTTGCTACCCACCTAGTATCATCATTATTCCCTTTACCCGATACCCTAGTCCATGATGAAATCGTTGGTAAAACACCGTTTGTATTGCTAATGTTCAGTTTTATATCATCGGGATTAAAGTTACGCTCCGTTATTACAATTGTAGCCGTTCTATTCATTTTAAAGTAAGTAGAATTATTTGCAGAATTATTATCATAAGAAATATTAATCTTCGGCTTAGTCACATCGATTTTTATAGGCTTGTTTAACATTTGATTAGTTGTAGTGCGTATATTTCCAGCGTTATCAACAGCTGTAACTTCAAATACAACATTATTGCTATTAAACTTATTAGCATCTATTTTTACTCTTCCGCTCCATGTGCTAGCGAGCTTATCTGCATCAATAATTGAACCTTCGGTTTTATTGCTTAAAGCATCAAAAAGCACACCATTTTCAATCACATTAATGTCATCAGCCTTTATTCTATATGTAATTTTGCTTAACCCTGAATAAAATCCACTGTCATTTTCATCATTGCCTACAAATTGTGGGTCAACAACTTTAACAGAAACAAAAACATCGCTATTATAATATCCATTTTTATTAGCAGCACCTGTATCTATTCCAATTTCAGGTGCATTTTTTTCACCTACTGGTGCTTTATCATCCACAACAATGCCTAAGGAATTTACCACAGCAACATTTCCTGCTTTATCCGTAACTTTAAAATATATAATGAACTTTTCAGTAGGTTGAATTTTCACACCTGAATTTTTGTAATTAGTCCAAGAACCATTGTATGAATAATCTGACACTGAAGAAACCTTTTGATACATAACAGTATCTAAACCACTAATATCACAATTTATATCAAATTTTACTGCAATAGCTTTATTGTAAAAAGTTTCAAACGTTATACTTTTATCTGATATTATTGACCGTTCTCCTATTTTAATATCTGCATTAGTTGGTGCAGTTTTATCAATGGTAAACTCCTTTGGTGCAACTGATTTTTTATAGTCTACATTATCATTAACTCTTCCGGATTTATCTGTATAGTTAATATCAAAAGTATAGTTCGCTTCTGCAGAAAAAGATGCGCTTGCTGTATACACATTTCCATCAGCCATCCAGTTATTAATGTCCTTAAAATAAGCATTATAGTCCATCACTTCGCTGGTTGCGTTTTTACTTGTTACAATTACCTCAACATCTTCTGAATTAAAGTTATGTTCTTCAATAGAAATTGTAATATCTCTATTATCATTAAAATACTTATCATTTTTTACATAATTATTATTATAAAAGACAGATACTTTAGGATTTATTGTGTCAATAGTAAAGCTATCATTATATGCTTTTTCAACGTTTCCAGAGTAATCCTTATACTCAATCTCAAAGAAATAATCAGCATCTTCTTCGAATAGGAGTTTAGCTTGCCAATTATCATCAGATATTTTTTCAAATGGTAAAGTTAAATCCTCATTTTTGTATGTTTTTGTTATCCTGCTACCGTCATTTAATTCTTTAACCACGTTTATTTTAAGATGTGCATCAACCTTTTCTAACAAGTATTCATCTTCTATTTCATCAAATGCTTCAACAAAGAAATTTTCTTCATTTATAGTTATTGTTGCCATCCTTGAAGAAGTGTAATAATTATCATTATAAACCTCATTATTGTCATACTCAACTGACACAACCGGTGCTACATTATCAACAACAATTACCTTATCATCATCATAAACTTCACTACAATTGCCAGAACGATCAATTGCACAAAACGATATATTTCCTGTAAACTGAGGAGGAATTTTAAATGTCGCTTTAGCATTCTTACCATTATTAAAATAATCAATACTATCTGAAGTAATTAATATATTTTCTCCATCCTCATCATTATCACTGCCATTTATAGATGTATACGAATAAATAAATGAATCTACTCCGGAAATGCTATCATCAGCTTCAAGGGTTACTGTTACAGGTGCATCATAAAACCCAAAAGTAATACCCTTAAGTATTAAATCTAACACTGAGGTGCTATAAGAAATTTTTAAGCTTTCTTTTGAAGGTGCGCATTTATCTACACTAAACCTATTGTTTATATTGGTTACAGCCTCATTTCCTGATAAATCGGTAAAACTAATGTTTAAATTATATATAGCATCAACTTCAAATGGTATTTCCAAAGTATGAGTATCTCCATTATGTTCCCAAGCACCATCATGTAATAACTCTTCATAATTACTGGTTAAATCCACGTCATTACCCTGAATATCTTTTGCTGAAAAATAGTCAAGAGAAACATCTGAAACGCTGAAATTTTCCTCTATAACTGTTAATATCGCCTTGACATCGGATTTGTATTCATCTCCATCAACGCTTTCCTTTTCACCATAATAGGTTATACTCGCTATTGGCTTTGTTTTATCTATGGTGAATTTTTCTGTATACTCTTTAGCCACATTGCCTGAAAAGTCCTTATATGAAATCTTAAATTCATAATCTGCATCATCTTCAAATAACAGCTTAGCAATCCATATATCTCTATCTGTTTTTTTGAAAGGAACAGTAAGCTCAGAATTTTTAAAAGTTTTTGTTGTTTTGACACCATCACTTGTTTCTTTTACAACGGTAATGACAAGATATTCATCTATTAAAGACTCATCCCCATCTGATATCTCTATAATTTTGTCAAATGCTTGTATAAAGAAATTTGATTCTTTTATTGCAATAATAGCTGTTCTATCCGCATTAAAATAAGTATTATTTACAGAATTATTGTTATCATAGGTTACTGATATTTCAGGTGCTATATCATCAACCACAATGACTTTAGAGTCGTTAAACACATCACTTTCAATATTTGCCATGTTTGTAGCTGAAAATGATATATTACCTTTAAATTGTGCAGGTATCTCGAAGGTTGCTGTCGCCATTTTGCCTGAATATATAATATCATCACTGTTAATAACTGTGCCTTTTTTCCCTGTATTAAGCAAGTCTTGACCCACCTGTGTACCATATGAATAAGTAAAGTAATTAATTTTAGAAATATTATCGTCAGCTGAAATTGTTACTGTAACGGGTGATTGATAGAACCCGAATGTAATATTTTCTAAAATTGTATCTAAAATAGACGTGCTATATTCTATGGATAAATTTTTGGGTGCTTCTTTATTGATAATAAAGCTATCGGCAATCTTTGTTTCTCCCTCGTTACCTGCCAAATCGATATAGCTTATTGCAAAATCAAAACTACCATTCATATCAAATGGCAATTCAATAGTATGTACATCACCATTATGATTCCATTCGCCATTTTTCAATATATCTTGATAATTTCTATTAGGTTCTAAATTATTTCCATTTACATCTTTTATATTCAATTCCTCTAATAATACATTTTCAGGATTGAAATTCTGTTCAACTATCTTTATAACAGCAGTTCTGTTACTGCTATAATAATTTTCATTTACACTTTCGTTATTATCATATGCTATGCTAATCTTAGGGGCGGTCTTATCTATCACAAACTCATCTTTTTTATAAGAATCAAAGACATTACCAGAACGATCCGTATACTTTATATCAAAAGTATACTCAGCGTCTTCGTCAAACACAACATACGCTTCATAAGTAGAACCATTTTTCGTAAACCTTGGTGTTACAACAGTATTAGTATAATGCTCTTCTTCTCCACGCCTTTTACCTATGGTAATTACCAAATATCCATCTTTTACATCATCTTCGAAATAATTATCTTCATCAATAATTATTTTAGCCGTCCTAATATTATCATAATACATATCATTAAGAGAATTATTATTATCATAGGTTACTGATATTCCAGGTGCTATATCATCTACAATTATAACCTTTTCGTCATGAAAAACAGAATCATTACCTGCAGCGTCAACCGCCTTAAATGACACATTCCCACGAAACTGCGGCTCTATTTTAAAACTTGCCTTTGCATTTCTTTTTTCATTATCATAAGTAATATTATAACTATCAACAACACCATCATATTGCTCATCCGTTAGTTCTGAAGTATAAGAATATTCAAAATATTCAATACCAGATACATCATCAACAGCTTCAATTGTTACATTAACAGGCGCCTTATAAAAGCCGAAAGAAATGTAATGTAAAATCTTATCTGAAACAGAAATATCATAAGAAACTTTTAAATTTCTCGGTGAAGTTTTATCTATACTAGTGCTTTTTCCATCAATTTCAATTGCATCAGTTATTCCTTTATCACTTTTTAAATAAACCGTTTTTTCATTTCTTCCTTCATCTGTAATAACAAGCTCATCTAACCACTTATTTTCTATTAGATTATTTGAAAAACTTATTGTATAGCCTTCCGGGGGAGTTATAACAACATCTGTGCTATACCATTCGCTGTTATTTTTCTTTTCGCCCAAAATCTCATAAGGACTGGCAGGCTTATCTAAAAACTTTACATTAAGAGAATAAGTAGCACTCGCAGGCTCATAACAATCATCACCTTCAATTTCTGCTTTTACAGTTATTAAGCCCACTTTATTATTATTAAATATTAGTTTTCCGTCATTATCAACAGATGCTATCTCTTCGCCTTTTACAACACTGTAATTTATATTCTGCGAAAGTGCATATCCTCTTCCATCACCAGCTGAAGAATTTTCTACTGGTTTTGCCTGATTAACAAATTGATTTCCATAAATAATATCAATAGGTTGAGGAAAATCAAATTCAATTTTTTGATGTGATTTTTTTACATTTATTCGAATCTCAGCAAAAGCCTTTTTATATACATCATCTGCTTCTTTTACTGCTCTAATCTTAATAATTCCAGACTTTTTTATTATTAGAGTGCTATTATCTAATTCTGCCGCATCTCCTTCAATAATACTATAAGTAACAGCTCCATTACCGCTACCGCCCTTTGTTTCTAACATATATTGGTTATCGTTATCATTATAATATACGTCTTTTGGGTTTTCTTCAGAAAAATAAAATTCCTCTTGCTCTATTAAGTTTATATCTAAAGTATAAGTAGTACTCACTTCTTTATAACGTTCATCAGCTGCTTTTGTAGCTTTAACTGTTACACTTCCTCCACCTTTTTTAAAATAGATTGTAGGTTCATTAGGAGATTTTATTTCAGCATAGTCAGATCCAGAAATAATTTCATAGGTAATCTCGCCTTCACCTAAGCCACCCGCCGCTGCATTTTCAAATGTTCCCTCGTCTATATTTTTACTATCAGGATTGGGGTCTGCAAAGACAAATCCTGTTTGTGCTGCTTGTTCAATAGTCAAGCTATATTCACAAGTTGCTTCTTCATATTGATCATTTTCTTCCAGTGTAGCTTTTACAGTCACTTGACCTGCTTTTAATATTTTTAATTCTCCGGTTTCTTCATCAATTTCTGCTACATCGCTTCCTTTAATAATAGAATACGTAACCTTTCCAATGTCTTCATCATAAATACATGTATTTTTAAAAGTAAGATTTTCGCTATACTGAAGATTAATATTCGATTCTTCAAAATAAAAGTTTTCTACTTTAGCTTTTTTAACAATAACTGTATAATAAGCTGTAGCTTTTGAATACTCTTCGCTTTCTTCTATTGTAGCTATAATTTTAGCTTCCCCTGATTTCAAAGCTGTAACTGTGCCTTCGTCCGTCACACTTACACAATCTCCATCGACGCTGTAATTAACTTGCTCTAAGGTTTGATTTTCGCTTGATGCAGCGTTAATAAAACTTTCACCAATAGTTATCTCTATTGGTCCATCCTTTTCAAATTTAAGCGTGTCATCCTCTTTTTTTGCAGTAAGATATATAATAATGATTTCATCTTCTTTAATTTCACGCTCTTCTTCTTCTGAATATTTGAGATAACCAGCACATGATGCATCTACAATTTTGTAATTTTCTCCACTATAAAATTCCGCTGAAAATAAGCCCTCCTCGTCAGTTTCTCCGTAAATATCTTCATATCCTTTTATTGATACGCTCACCCCAGAAATAGCTTTTTCATCATTTGAGTCTAATAGCTTAATCTGTCCTTTAACCTTCTTTTTCTCATTTAATGAAATTTCTACAAAACCACTGCCACTAAATAAATCATATTCAAAGCTAGTATCATCATAACCGAATTTAGACACATTTCCAAATATAACTACATTATCATTATCCGAAATATTTCCGTCACATATCTGCGATACAATTACCTTGCCATTTACAGATTTAATATCAGTATAATTCTCATTAATTAAAGAATCATTAACCATTATATTATAAGAAACATTAGCCTCATCAATAAGACTGCCTTCACTATCCTTTATCGTAATTTCAACAACATAACTATTAGTTCCTTCCTCGTTAAAAGCTTTAAAAGCACTAATCGGAATCATTGATAAAAATATTGATAACGCCAAAATAATAGACAATATTTTATCCCTAAACTTCACACACATATTCTTTCTCCTTTACTTCAAATAAATAATAATAAACACTAAACTCTATTCAATAATTTCTTCGCTATCTGTAAAACCCATTTCAACATCAATGATAAAGCTATCATCATCTTCCGATTTTTCACTATCTAAATCTTCACGCTGTATATGCTGATGAATTTCTGAATTAGTAAGTAGAGTTGTCTCAGCAGCGTATGATAAATTCGAGCTTAACACCGTAGTTTCTGCACTTATATTGTCTATATTTTCATACAACACAGTTGTTTCATTACTAATTGAATTATCAAAATTAAAAGAAAGCTCTTCTGTATTAAATTTTTCAGTTTTAGTAGAATATCCGTGTGCATTTCCTTTTGCTAACAGTCTGCCTGAAGGAGTTATTTTATCAGTAAGCTTTCCTTCATCACTTATTTTTATATTTCGCCTAAGCTGATTGTTTGATGAATTTTCAGTTTGATATCTTATATCATTTATAGCCTTGCGTTCTGTCGAACCTGATAATTCTCCTATAATCTTTTTTATGTCAAAATAAAAAAACAATATTATTGATACAAATAACAAAACAACAGCAACTACAAATGAAGTTGTTGAAATAATTTGTAATAATTCAACCGACATTATTCTTCCCCCTGTTTTGTACTATAAGCTGTTTCAATAGCAGATTTTGTATCATCTAAAAGCAAAATGATAGAATTCTTTTTTTCTTGAGTTTTCTCTACTGTTGTCATAATATCTTTTACGGTTTCTTCAATCAAATAATACATATCTAATAATTCCGATTTGCTAATTTCATCACCTTTAAACTTGGTGGAATATTGCTGAATAGCACTGCGTGATAACTCAAGCAACTCAAGACGAATGATTTCGTTTTCGTTTTTATCAGTAGCTACTGAGTCTAAAAGTGAATATATATTTTCAAAAAAAGGCTTATATTTACCTTTATCACTTGCCTCAGTGATATTGGTTGTTATGTCCCTATAAAAAATACCAATACTTGCATAAACACTAGCCATGTTTTTGTTTTCATAATCTTTAGGAGCATTATCTAAAACATCCTGAAACCATTCGACAGCACTTTTCGCTCGTGTAACTTGATTATCTGCACCATCTCCATAATTAAAATAATACCAAAATAATTTGCCTACTTCAAAACATATTTCAGTGTAATTATTAAGGTCAGATTGAAGCTCTTGTTTATTGTTTTTAATTAACTTTGTTATTTGATTCGCCTCATCCACTGTAAATACATTATCATTTTCCTTATACGTTTGAACCAATCCTAAATAAGCCTCTTTTTCGCCAGCTTTATTAGGCACCAATATACTTTTCTCATATAACTCTATTTTCTTCTCATAATCTGCTGTTTTAGACGCCTCATACAACAACATCTCATAATTATCGGTAGCGATTTGTTGAGCATAATATTTTAATACAAGTCCAGCTACAGCAAACAAAACACTAAATAATATGCAAGAAATAAAAGTAACTAACTTATTACGCTGTTTTTTTCTATATCTATCATCTATCTCCTCATAATGCTCAAGTGCATACATCAATTCAGCAGCAGATTGATACCTATCCTCTGGATTTCGTTGAGTACATTTTAAAATAATCTTTTCCAGACCACTAGATAAGCTCGGATTTATCTCTCTTATTGGTTTCATTTCATACGGTGGTTCACTAGGGTTGCACCCTGTCACTAAGTGATATAAAGTAGCACCTAAACAATAAATATCTGTCCTTGCATCAGTCTGTCCCATTCCACCAAATTGCTCCGGAGCCGCATATCCAACTGTACCAAGGCACGTTGTGTCAGCGATGTTTTTAGCTTTAAACTCCCTAGCAGTGCCAAAGTCAATAAGAGTAACATTTCCATCTGGTTTTAACATTATATTAGCCGGCTTCATATCTCTATATATAATTGCCGGCTGTCTTGTATGAAGATAACCCAAAACATCACATAGCTGCTTTGCCCATTGAATTACATATTCCTGCGGTTGCGCACCATACTCCTCCAAATCCTTATTAAGAGAATTACCCTCAACATAGTCCATAATTATTATAAAAGAATCATCGCTATCAATGACATCAATAATACTAGGTAAATTAGGATGACTTAATTTTTTTAAAATATCTGTTTCCGCTATAAGACCTTGCTTGACAGCTTCAAAGTCTAGCACGCCATCTTTACGCACCTCTTTAACAGCCCAAGTTTTATTTGCTTTCTCATTGATCGCCATATAAACAACACTCATTCCGCCCTGACCAACTTTACTGAGTATCTTATATTTTTCATCAACGAGAGATCCTACTTTAAGCATCCCTTTTCCTCCAATGCTAATAAGTTCTTATTGTTATTACAGAAATATTATCCTTTTCATTTCTCTGCTTATTTATTTCGATAAGTGTTTGCATATTATTTTTCATTCCTTCAGCATCTACCATCATATGAGGATTTAAAAAATTAAAAATCTCATGACTACTAATTTCATGCCTAAAACCATCAGTACACAACATATAAACAGAATTTACCTTTGTTTGTCCAAAAAACATATCTGGATATACATCATCAGAAGCACCAACACATTGCAAAAGCACACTTCTTCGTGAATCAAATTCAGCCTCTTCAGGTGTAATATTTCCCAAATCCACTTCTCTTTCAACAACAGTTTGATCCTTAGTAAGCAGTTTTACTCTATCCGTGATTTCATAAGCTCTGGTATCCCCAACATTTATTATATAATAACGTGACTCTGTCAACAACAAAGCTGTGACTGTAGTGCCTACCCCGCTTAAAAGGCCACACTTTCTACCATATATCTTAATCTTTTCATTAAATTCTGTTGCAATACTTACCCAATCTGAACGAATTTCGAAATCAGTTATACCTTTTTCACATATAACAGGCAATTTAGATTCAGCCCACTTACAATAAGCATTTACAAGAGATGCACTAGCGACTTCGCCTTTTGACAGCCCACCCATGCCATCACATAAAACAGCAAAAACCATCTTACCGATACTTGTTGATATTACCCTAACATTAAAACTATCTTGATTTGTATTTTTTGTTGTACCCTTATCCGTTGCACTAGATATTAGGAAATTCATAAGTATACCTCATTATTGCACTGCAGATTTTAAATATATCAAAACATTTAGCTTCATATTTAAAAAGTTCTATCAGTATAATTTAAATTCAAATTCCTCATTTCCAAGGCGTATTCTATCACCATGATTAATTTCTATTTCCGTATTGCTCTGAATCATAACACCATTTACAAAGGTATGATTCGTTGAATTAGTATCCAAAATAAAAAACTTTTCTTCCCTTGTAATGACATTTGCGTGACTTCTACTAATAGCAGTATTATCACCGATAAAATAATCGACGAAGCTTTTCTCTTTTCCTATCCTGAAAATAGGCTTGTCCAATATAATTTGCTCATTGTTTTTACTTCTCACTAAATACGGAG
Source organism: Clostridiales bacterium (assembly GCA_012518465.1). Lineage (GTDB taxonomy): Bacteria > Bacillota > Clostridia > Oscillospirales > Ruminococcaceae > JAAYSD01. Next base: position 4,723 of record JAAYSD010000010.1, on the reverse strand, counting down.
TAATGTTTTGCTCTTGACTCATTTCGCCATTCAATACAGTGGTTTCTCCAATTACTCCGCCACCTAAAACAGTTGTTTCACCAAAACTTGCTCTTTCTCCCACTGAATTTGTAGTATAAGAAACGCTTCCTACCAATTGCGGTGGCTGTTGAGAATTATATTGAATTTTATCTTTTGACTTTTTAGTAGTTGAATGTACCTGTTCATTAGAACTTTCATTTACAATTGGTTGTACTGAATCTATAGACTGACCAGGAATAGCAAATATTGCATTATTTCCTTTATTATCAGATTGCTTAAAACTCTTATTTAATGATTTTGAATCACTATTATTTATCTTCTTCTGTTTAGATAATTGTGCTTTTTTTTCTTCTTTTTGCTTTTTATATAATTCTTTATTTTCTTTACTATAATGCATCAATAAACCTAACATAGTAATTTTCTTATCAGATTTTAGATTATTTGATGAATTAGAATTATCTTTTATAGGGGTATTGACTTTAGAATTTTGTTTTGAAATATTAGTTACAGTTACTGAAGGTGATGATGTTATATTGGTAATAGGTCTAGATGGTGCTGTTGATACCTGTGGTGAGTGTTGAGCTTTGCTTATCGTCGGCTTATCCGATGGTTTATGAATAACACTCTTATCATTATCCAATTCTTCAAGCAGCTTTTTAAAATCCAAAAGAGAAAAGACATGTGAACTATTAAGGAAATTGAATAATTTTGCTACATGATCAGTGTTTTCATTATTATCAAATTGTGTATTAACCATAATATCCTTGAAAAATTTGCCCACCTCAGATTTCAAATCCTTACAACTTGTAATAGGTAAGCATATCAGCTTTACATCACAAGTTGACACATCAACAAAAATATAATCAAGATTAAGTATAATACTATTTAAATCTATCATATAGTCTTCAGAAGAAATCAGCCCCTCAACAATACTGCTAAATGTCCCTATAAGTCTTTTACGATTGATTACACCGCTAAAAAATTGTTTCATAGATATTTTGGACGTAATATTATATTTAATATACTTTTGATTATCCATTTGCGTAAACAACGACTGTGCAAGCCCTGGCACATTATTATTTGTAATCATACCTAAACTTAGCGTATCTAACATATCATCAGATGCGATTTCATATACTAAGTATGTATTTGCACCTTGATTTTCATATGAAAATTCCACGATAATTATTCCTCCCTATTTAAACGATACAATCTAAGCAATTGCCACTTATCTCCTGTTTTAACGAAACAACTGCCTTTTTCAGTAAAATCTTTAGCATCAAAAAACTGAGGTTCTATCACTATATTTTCATTTTCATCAACAAACCCCCATTTTCCATCTTTACAAATAGCCGCCAAACCATTGATAAATGAACGTGCATCATCATATTTTTTATCAGATATAAGCTCACCTTGCGAATCAACAAAGCACCATTTCCCATCTATTTTAACAGCTGCCGGAGATTCACTAGAAAACACCTTTGCATCGTCATATTCAAGATTACCTACTTTATTTGCTTCACTATCTACCATAATATATTTACCAGTTTCATTAAGTACAAAAGCACGTCCATTACGGAACGCTATCTGCTTTTCATCTATCTTAACATCACCATATTTTGAGTCACTAATTAATGACCCCTCACTATTTATCAATTGCCACTGCTCATTATTTTTTACAGCTGCTACTCCATAATTAATATTCGAAGCATAATCATATTCTCCAAATAAAGGCTTCAACTCACTGTCGATATATGTATATTTACCATCTTGCTTTACAGCAACAATAAAATCATTCACAAAAATCCCCAAGCTCTGATACTCTTTTTTTGAAACAGAAACTTTATCACCTACCTCATCTATAAAAAAAGTCTCTCCTTCAGAGTTGACGACAGATACCTTGTTTTCATTTCCAAAAATTCCGACTTGAATATAATTACATCCAATACGCTGCTTACCATATAAATCAACAAAGCCCCAAGCACCTTTATTTTGTACTGAACAAAACCCGCTGCTATAAACGCCTACATTTTCATAGTTGTTGTAATCCAGCTTGTATTCATATTCTATTTTACTGACAGTTTCTTTTATAAAATCTGTTGATATTTCTCTCTTTTCTGCTACCGAAATTATATCAAAACAAGATTCATAGTCCTTTTGAATTAAATATGCATCTAAAATACAATCATACGCCCTTGGCTCAGCAGGATATTTAGATAAAAAGGTTTTACTCCAATTTTCATATCCTCTAATATCCTCTTCACTTTTGTAATATTTAGCCACTTCTACATATATATCCACATTATCCCTAATCTCAAGTGCCTTATTATAATTTTGAATGGCATATTTTGGCACACCGTCTTCAACCCATTTTCTAGCTTCTGCAAGATAATTATTAAAACTTGTATCTTCTTCAGCTGAATCTGTAATTAGTGTATACCAAGATATACCCATAAAGAAAATAAGTATTATTGGAACCAAAGCCCTATACTTTTTCATACACTTTGCTCCTCTCTTACATACCTGATAAAGCTATAGCTATAATAATCCCTAAAAGAACACTTGGTCCAAACGGAATTGTATCCTTTCTTCCTTTCTTCTTGCCTATTAATAAAGAAATAGAAATAAAGAAAGAAACAATTAAAGAAAAAAATACGGAATTTATTGCCCCCCACAAGCCTTGATACAATCCCATTACAACAAATAATTTAATATCACCCATCCCTATGCTATTTTTAAATATTAAAAGTAACAACAAGAAAAAGCCGCCTAATATAATAGCTCCAAGAAATCCATCCTTTAATGTTGAAAAAGCAGCTGGAACAGAAATAATAAATTCAGCAATATATATTAATCCTCTTATCACTAATGCACTTAAAATAAAACAATTAGGTATTTTTTGTAATTTCAAATCGATTGCTGCAATAGGAAAAATTATTAATACTAAAACCAAAAGTTTAATTTGTGAAATTGCATCTAATTTATATACTGCCTGAAATAAAACAATAATAAAAGCTACTGTTAAAATCTCTAATGACAGGTATATAATTTTGTTTTTTGAAGGCCTCAAAACTGTTAAATTTATTGAAATCCACGCTATATTATTTAAATAATAGCAAACAGATATATATCCGATAAATATGAGTATTAAGGAAAGTATAATATCTATAGCTATTATCATTTATCTTCCCCTTTTTCTTCTGTTGCCTTATACTCTTTTGCACCATTACCGTAATTTTGTATAAGCTCTATCGTGACCCCACCTGTATTACTTTTATCTATAATAGACTGTATTTTTTCTTTTAGACCCTTATCTTCTGGTATAGTAAGTATTATTTTATTTGTTGCATTCTCACAATTAACATCTATTTTTTCGGTAGAACCATCTGATTTTTCTTTTTTTACAGTAACCGAAGGTCCAAACTCATTGCTATTAATCGTTCCACAAAGCATTTCAATATAATTTTTCATAACCGTTTCATTAAGATCATCTGGAGAAATAGATTCAGTACCACTAAAAGGATTCCATGAACGTGGCATGACAAACTCATTTTTTTCAGAGCTAAATAAAATTCCATCGGTATTATATGGATAAGCTAACACATCATACCCCTCACTCTTAAGCTGGTTAAAAGATAGGCTGCGGATATATTGTGTCCTTTCTTGAACAGTAGCTTGCGTCCATAAAGTATCATTAGCAAGCTTTTCAATCTTTTCTTTATCATTTTTAAATGATACTTCCCCTGCTAACCAACCATGGGTAATAGCTGTTTGTTTAAAATGAAAAGAAAAGTCAATAGGTAATAAAGCTATAACCTTAACATCGTATGAGACACATATTTTTATCTCGCTAGAACCATTTGGAAAAAGGGTAGAACCCTCAAAATCTAATCCCTTATAGTATGATCCTGTGACATCAGGTACAACACCTAAGGATTTTAAATAATCTTCTACACTTCCATCCTTTGTGCTAACTAAATGCTTTTTGCTCATTGCTTTAGCTAATGGCTGCATAATAAGTTTTGACTTTGCTGTATCCATTGCTGTATTTCCTGCAAGCTTTGCTACACCAAAAATGATTTGCTTAGGGTCTTTTGCCATGTCCTCAATATCTTTTACAACATCTTTACCACCTTTTTCTAAAGATTGCTCTATTTCCTCCCATTTATTTAAAATATCTTCTATGTTAGATTCTGATGACAGTCCAGAGTCACCTAGTTTTTCTATTTCATTATGAACAGTATTAATATCATCAAATATTTTATTTAAAGAAGCTGTATCCTCTTTTCCTTTTTCAGAAAGCTTACTTTGACTCTGATTAATACCTGTCAACGCATATAAATAGCTATATTGGGATATTTCTTTTGCAGTTGTATTTATAGCGTAAGAAACCCTCGCCTGTACAATGCAAATATTTACAATTGTTAGTAAAGTAACAATAGCAAACATAAAAGCTGACAGAGAAATTGTCGCCTCTACTGTTACAGAACCTGTTTCTACTTTAAATTCTTTCATTCTCATACAATTTCTCTCCTTTTACGTTCATTAGCTGGCTCCCTCTCCTCTCTCAAGGTGCTTATCATTGCATCTACTGTTTTTTCCATCTCTTCTTGATACTCATCGTTTATTTCATCAGAAAGCATACCTATCATCTGAAAAATTGTACCGTTTTTTGTAAATGTGTAGCCTTTCATTGGATATT
>JAAYSD010000097.1 GCA_012518465.1 Clostridiales bacterium | reverse complement strand
GCCCGCACCATGTGAACCTATGCCTATTAAAATAAGCACTGTTTGAATAAGCATAATAAGAGTAGAAGGTATAGCAATACAATATAGAACCTGCTGTAAAAGATTCAATCCTTCCCACCACTCAGACATAAAAAACCGCCCTTTCACTATATAATGTATACAGAAGAAATTATGTAAATTTTATTTACCTTAATTATATCATAAGAATATTCTTTGTCAATACTTTATCACAAAATATATTTAAAAACATACATTTTCATGAAAACAAACAAATAAATAGAGCTTTTTTTGTAAAAAAGAACGAAATGTTTATATCTATTCAATTTTTCTATAAATCTGCTTGCTTTTTTAAAAAGTATCTGTTAAACTATAAAAGTAAATAAAATTTACTTTAGCTAGGGGGATTTTATGTTATCCAATCAAATAGGTAAAATTATTAAAGAGGCTAGGTTAAATAAAAAGCTTACTCAAAGTGAAGTTGTAGGTGATTTTATCACCCGAAATATGTTAAGCCAAATTGAAAGCGGAGCTGCCTATCCATCTGTAAAAACACTTGAATACCTCACTAGAAAGCTAGAAATCCCCATGCAAAACCTCATGGCTGATAATGATGAGGAAAAGGATACTGTTTTACAAAATCAAGACTTGTTTTTAAAGGCAAAGAATCTTTTTAAAGATAAGAAATATCAAAGTGCAATAGAAATTCTATTAGAAATGACAACGCAGGAAAGTCTTTTCTTTGATGAGGCTTGCGCAATGCTAGCAAGGATTTATCTAGAGTTTGCTAAAAATTCAGACGACATATCATATGCTATAAAATATGCAGAGCTAGCAGAGGAATATGCCACAAAAGGAATATATGCTAATAAAGAAATTCCCACTAGTGCAATTTTGCTTATGAATACGCTTGCTAAAAATATAAAGAAAAACACATAAACATGAGGTTTTTTAATTTTTTTTGGTTTTTATCATGATTTAGTTTAATATATAAAAATGCAAATGCACATTGATAATCAATGTGCATTTTTATACTTTTTATGTGGTTTAACTATTAAGTAATTCCTCAGCATTTTTCAGTGAAATTTCAGTCACATCTCCACCAATAATCCTCGCTATTTCAGCTTTTCGCTGGTCAAAATCAAGCTGTCTTACCTGCGTAAAGGTTCTATCCTTGTCAACCTCTTTTTCAATGAGAAAATGACTATCGCCCTTTGCAGCAATTTGTGCTAAATGAGTAACGCATAAAACCTGCCTATTTTGTGCAGCTTGAGAAAGCTTTATACCCACCTTTTGAGCAGCTCTTCCACTAATGCCTGTATCAATTTCATCAAAAATCATTGTGGGAATACTATCCTTATCAGCAAGTACGCTCTTAACAGCAAGCATTATCCTTGATAGCTCACCACCCGAAGCAACTTTGTTAAGCGGCTTTAATTCCTCTCCTCTGTTTACAGAAATCATAATTTCCACATTATCCATACCGTTGACGGTTACTTTATCCTGCTTTATATCAAATTCAAGTACAACATCAGCCATATTCAAAAACCTTAGCTGCTCCGATATATCCTTAGATAGCTTTTCACCGGCTGATTTTCTCATCTGTGTAATTTGCATTGCTTTTTCCTTGACACCCTCGCCTATTTCACGGCGTCGGTTAATCAAATCTTCAATAACACTATCCATCTCATCAATATTAGAAAGCTCTTCCTTACATTGCTCAAGATGCTCTATCAAGGAATTTACATCCATACCATATTTACGCTTTATCTTTATAATATCCGACATCCTGTCTTCCATCTGAATTAATCTTCCGGCATTATCATCAATATCGGATATTCTTCCTTTTAAATCACTGCAAATATCATCAAGCTCAATAATAACACTATCAAGCCTGTTTGAAAGCTCTTCTACATCGGGTAAAAGCTCAGATATCTCTTCAAGACTTGCCTTTGCTTTATCTATTTCAGAAATAGAACCTGCATACTCTTCTCCATCGCCATCAAGCAAAACTGATGCTTTATATAAATTCTCTTGAATTTTAGCAGAATTGTGCAAGGTATCAAGCTGTAATGATAAATTTTCATCTTCATCGGGCTTTAGATTAAGCAGTTCAAGCTCTTCTATCTGGTATTTTAGCATTTCTATCTTATCAGCCTTTTCAGCCTCAGAAAGCTGAAGCTTTCTTATCTGCTTTGAAAGCTTTGAAAAATTTCTAAAGTTTTCTCTATATGTAGATAAAACCTCTCCTAAATTTCCGTAGCTGTCTAAAAGCTCACGCTGATTATCATTATTCATCAGTATACGGTTATCATTTTGCCCGTGAATGTCAATAAGCTCACTACCAATCTCTCTTAGAACAGAAATAGTAGCCGGCTTTGTTCCAATCCTTGCCACGCTCTTTCCATCTGATGAAATCTCTCGCTGTAAAATAAGCAAGCCGTCCTCAATATCATAGCCATTATTCTCTAAAGCTTGCCTTGCTTTTTCAGGTATTTCATCAAAAACTGCTGATATCACAGCCTTTTTTTCACCTGCCCTAATTATATCCTTACTGACTCTATGCCCTAAAATAGCATTTATAGAGCCTATAAGTATACTTTTTCCTGCACCTGTTTCACCGGTAAGAACATTCAGCTTTTCCCCCGGCTTAATAGTAGCTTTTTCAATTGTAGCAAGATTTTCAATGTAAAGTTCCCTAAGCATACACCCTCCGAACGTTACAAGCATAATTTAAAATTAAAAATAGATAAACTAATCAAGCTGTTTTTTTAACTCTCTAATAAAGTCATCAGCATTTTTTTCCGACCTGAAAATAGCTATAAAGGTGTCATCACCAGCTACTGTTCCTGCAATATCTGAAATATTCATATCATCTAAAGAGGCACAAGCAGCGTTTGCAAGTCCCGTTCTGCACTTTATCACCACTATATTTTGTATATTTTCATACCCTATAACAGCAGTCTTAAATATATCGTCAAACTGTGGCTTGTCACCTGTTTTAGGTATAGCATAATAGCTAATGCCATCCTCACTGGAAAGCTTTATCAATCCTAAATATGAAATATCCCGTGAAACCGTTGCTTGAGTGACATTAAAGCCTTGCTCTGCCAATCTGTCACGCAGCATCTCCTGAGTTATAATTTCTTCTTTTTTAATAATAGAAATTATTGCGTCATGCCTTTTTGCCTTCATAATTTCCTCCAACTTATTTAAGCGGCCTCATCAGCTTGGTATTTATCGCATCATAAAAATTTGAGCCATCTATATCAACAAGCTTTAAAGTCTTTTTTGACTCTGTTAAAACCACTCTTTCATCGGGATTTAAATTATTAGCTGCCATACCATCGACGCTTACATATACCTCACTATTATCATAAGGGATAAAGCCAATAGAAATCTCCTTATCAGAATCAAATACCATAGGTCTTGCAAAAAGTGTATGAGCACATAATGGTGTCATCTCTATACACTTCATTTCAGGCTGAATAATAGGTCCGCCCGCTGAAAGAGAATAAGCCGTAGAGCCGGTAGCCGTACTGAAAATTATTCCATCAGCTCTAATATTAAGTACCTCTTTTTCAGATTGCCTTACAGAATATTCAGGCAGCTTAGAAACATTATGCTTGTAAATCACAACATCATTAATAGCAGTGCTAGTACCAACTCTACCAGTTATTTTAACGTCCATCAGCATCCTTTTACTAATTGAAAACTGCTGTGTCTTTAAATTTTTCAATTTTTCAAGCTCATCAAACTCAAGAGTTGCCATAAAGCCTAATCTACCCGTGTTTATCCCTAGCAAAGGCAAATTATGTTCAGCTGCGACCCTGCCCCACCTTAATATAGTGCCATCGCCACCTATTGTAATCAACATATCTGAAGTTTTTATCAATTTATCAAAGGAGTCACATACTACCTTTTCAGTTGAACAAATATCCTTATTTTCATAAGGCATTAATGGAGTGATACCATAATGGTTGAGCATTCTGCACACATGGGAAATAGCGTATCTTGACTTTTCCTTATCAGGATTAACGCATATAAGTATATTCATTATTCCTCCTGTTTAACGCATAAATGCAATAAGTATTCTACATTTCCATCCCCTCCTGTTATAGGAGAGGTTGTTTTTCCGATTATTTTATATCCATTTAACTCGGAAAAGGATATAATTTTATTAACAGCCATTAATCTGGCTTTTTCACTTTTTACAATACCGTTTTTGCCAATACATTCTCTTCCTACCTCAAATTGAGGCTTGACCAAAGCAACAATATCTGCATTAGGTTTTAAATACTTCTTTAATGCTACTAAAATATGAGTTAAAGAAATAAACGAAACATCAACACAAGCAAAATCCATACCACATGGTATTATTTTATCAGCCTTTCTAATATCAAGGTTTTCCAAAGAAACTACTCTTTCATCATTTCTTATTTCTTCAGAAAGCTGCATAGTACCTACATCTACCGAATACACAAGCTCAGCTCCATTAACTAATAAGCAGTGCGTAAATCCACCCGTACTAGCCCCCACATCAAGGCATATCCTTCCTTTTACACTGAGAAAAAAATAATCAAGTGCATATTCTAGCTTTATACCACCCCTGCTCACGTATTTAGGTAACTCGCCAACGATTTCAAGCAAATCGCTTTCGTTTACTAAAAAGGAGGGCTTTTTTACTATCTTTTTATTTACGCTTACCTTTCCCTCTTTAATCAATCTTGCAGAAATTGTTCGACTTTTCACATTATCATGTTGACTTAAAGCTATGTCCAATCTTTTACTCATTCATTGCTATCCCCTGTGGAATTCCTATAATCTTCTCAAGCATTTTATTCTTGCTCAGACCATGCAGCTCAAGCTGCTGTTCAACCGTACCTGTCTTCACAAAATCATTTACAGCAGTTATTGAAACATTTCCCTTGTATCCCAATTTAAGCAGCTCAACAGCTATTTTAGAGCTGACGCCTCCATTTTCAATTCCCTCTTCAAACAAATATATATTTTCATAATTAGCACATATTTGTATAACCTCTTTTGGAATAGGATTAATTTTTATCAGCTGCAATGTGCTTTTACCCGTAGATTTATAAATCTCAGTTAAATTAGCCGCTATTCTTCCATAAGTAACAACAAGCTGATTATCCCCGCTTTTAAAACGAAAATCAGGCGTATACTTTTCATTGACCGACCACTCTTCCCTGCCCTTTGGATAGCGTACACAAGCAGGACCTTTTTCTTCGTATAAAGCTCGATTAAGCGTATTTCTAAGCTCACAATAATTTGAAGGAGAATAGATAGCCATATTAGGTATAGCACCTAAAACTGAAACATCAAAAATTCCTTGGTGCGTAGCACCATCCTCGCCTACAAATCCTGCTCTATCAATTGCAAAGACAACATGAAGTGGATGAATAGAAATATCATGTATCATCTGGTCAAATCCTCTTTGAAGAAAGGTGGAGTACACAGCGAAAACCGGCTTCATTCCTTGCTGTGCTAATCCACCGGCAAAGGTAACGCAATGCTGCTCGGCTATTCCGCCATCAAAATATCTATCCCTATGTTCAGCACAAAAATGCTGAAGTCCAGTGCCATATTTCATAGCTGCTGTTATTGCACAGATGCTTTTATCCTTAGTACCGAGCTCAGCTAAGGTTTTTCCCATAACATCGGAAAAAGTATCCTTGCTTTTTACAGCAGTTTTAACAGAGGTTATGCCGTGATATTCACCGGGGTTTTGTTCAGCCGGAAGATAGCCCTTACCTTTTTTGGTATATACATGGACAATGCTAGGCTTGTTTATCATCCTAGCAGCCTCAAATGCACGAATAAGCTCATGCATATTATGCCCATCAACAGGACCTATATAATTAATACCAAAGCTTTCAAAAAGATTGCTTTTATATATGATTTCCTTGAAAATATGCTTTATTCTGCTTAAAGAACGGTCAATGCCTTTACCTATTAAAGGTGTTTTTGAAATAATATTTTTGACACTGCGTTTTGTCTTTAAATACTTTCTTGAAGAACGTATGTGTGCAAGATACATGGCAAATGCACTTTTATTCTTAGAAATAGACATACCATTATCGTTAAGAACTATGATTAAGTTAGCATCAATCTTTCCTGCATTATTTAACCCTTCAAAAGCTATTCCACCAGTAAAAGCACCATCGCCAATAATAGCAACAGCATGGTGATTATCGCCGCTAAGCTTCATAGCCTTTGCTATTCCTGCTGCCGCTGAAATAGAAATTGAGCTATGTCCTGCTATGAAAGCATCATGCTCACTTTCATCAGGCCGTGGAAAGCCTGAAATCCCACCCTGTTTTCTCAAAGTGCCAAACCTTCCAAGCCTGCCGGTAAGCATTTTATGCACATACGCTTGATGCCCCACATCAAAAACAAGCTTATCAAGAGGGGTTTCAAATACACTGTGCAAAGCCACAGTCATTTCAACCACACCTAGATTAGGTGACAAATGCCCTCCGGTATTCCTAACAGACTTTACAAGGAAAGAACGAATTTCCTTGCATAATTCATTTTTTTCTTCTAAAGTCATCGCCTTTAAAGTGTCATGGCTTATATTTTTATTTAAATACATCATTTCACCTTTTAAAGTATTTTTTCTCTACCCTGAAATAGGATATGCCATTGCTATTAAAATTCCCAGCAAAGCACCACCAAGCACTTCCAGAGGAGTGTGACCTAAATACTCCTTTAAATCCTTTTTATCTTCGCTCTCAATCTCATAATCTCCAAACTTTCCGTCACTCTCTCCATCATATTCATCAATTGCTCTGCGAATCCTGTTTAACTCCTTAGCATGAAGTCCGGCAGCTCTCCTCACACCCATAGCATCATACATCACTACAAATGCAAAGACAATAGCCATTGCAAAAATTGTGCTTTTTACACCTTCAGTACGTGCCACTGCCATGGTTAAAGAACAAACCGTCGCCGAATGGCATGAAGGCATTCCCCCTGCTCCGGTAAGACGCTCAGCTGAAAATCTTTTTGTTTTTATCCAGTGTAAAATAGCCTTTAACGTCTGTGCAGTAAACCAGCTGATTACTACAATTGTAAGTACAATATTATACCCAAATATATACATATAAATCCTCTTATTTGATTCTCTAAAAATTGCGGCTGACTAAAAATTCAGCCAAGCTCGCTAAAAATTCATTGTCTTTAATAGGATATAAACTTTCAATAGCTTTATTTGTCAGCTGTCTTGAATAACTCTTAGCCTCATCTATCCCTAGCAAATCCACGTACGTTGACTTATCTCGCTTAATATCACTGCCTGTCGCCTTACCTAACAGCTTTTCATCGCCCTCAACATCTAAAACATCATCAATCACCTGAAAAGCAAGCCCTAAATTTTCACCATATACCTCTGCTGCTTTAAGCTTCTCCTCATCGGCATTTGCTATAATACAGCCTGCTTTACATGATAGTATTATCAAAGCACTTGTTTTAAGCAGCTCTATCTTTTTTAATTCATCTGCATCAACGTCTTTTCCATCAGCAGAAATATCAAGAATCTGTCCGCCAATCATACCATCAATGCCACTATATCTTGAAAATAAAGAAATGACTCTACAAGCACTTTCATAGCTTATTTTATGTGGTGCAGAATCGCTAATCATGCCAAACGCATGAGTCAACAATGCATCACCTGCAAGCACAGCCACATCCTCGCCAAATGCTTTATGGCAAGAAGGCTTGCCTCTACGCATATCGTCATTATCCATGCAAGGCAAATCATCATGTATAAGCGAATATGTGTGAATTAATTCAACTGCACAGGCAGTATCAATTGCATTTTCCCAATTAAATCCCAATGCTCGTGAAAATTCTAAAACAAGCACAGGTCTTATACGCTTTCCACCGGCAAGCAAGCTATATAAAACAGCGTCTTTCAGCTTTTCCGTGCCGCTAACACCATGCGAAAAGAAAGTATTTAATCTATTTTCAATGGCAAGAATATACTCGCTCATTCTCTTATCAAAAACTGCTCTATCCATTTTCTTCGCCCAGCTTTTCTACTGTAATCTTTGCATTTTCTATATAGTCCTTACATTTCTTTATCAATGGCACAGCCTCCTTATAAAGCTCTAAGGAATGTTCTAAAACTATATCCTCCTTAGCCATTTCCACAGATATTTCTTCCAGTCTTTTCATATCACTTTCAAAGCTCATTTTCTACTTCCTTTTGTACTTTTGTAACTCCCGTTACTTTTGCATTTATTCTCCCGTCATTCATACGGACAATAATATCATTGCCTTCTTCGACGCTATTTATATTCTTAAGAGGAAATCCTTTATTATCCACAACTATTGAATATCCTTTTTTCAAAACATTTAGTGGGCTTAATGCCGATATTATTTCAAAAATACTATTTATTTTATTATCATTAAACTTCAAAGCTGAGCTTATTGAAAAATCGACAGCAGATGAAATTTCACTAATGCGTTTTTCTGCATTTTCAAGCTTTTTATATGGAGAATTTGAGCCTATTATCCTCTCTAAGTTTTCAATAATATTAAGCCTTTTATAAATACTTATATTAATAAGATTTTTCATACCTGAATAAAGCCTGTCCAAATAATCCAAAACTTCATTTTTATCTGGTACACAAAGCTCAGCAGCAGCTGATGGCGTTGGCGCTCTCATATCAGCAACAAAATCAGTAATTACAAAATCCGTTTCATGTCCAACTGCTGAAATTGTAGGAATCCTGCTTTCGTATAAGACTCTAGCGACCTTTTCATCATTAAATGCCCATAAATCCTCATACGACCCGCCGCCTCTGCCAATAATAATTATCTCGCACTCACTTTCTTGTGCTAATTTAATAGCATTAACAAGTGAAGTTGGTGCATTGACCCCTTGAACCAGCGAAGGAATAAGCTTTATACTTGCTATTGGGAATCTTCTGCCTATAATATTCAGCATATCTTGAAGAGCCGCACCTGTCTGTGCTGTAATTATACATATTGACATAGGCATTTTGGGCAGCTGTCTTTTCTGCTCAAAAAGACCCTCCTTAAGGAGTTTTTCCTTTAATTTCTCATACGCTAAATAAAGCTCTCCAATTCCCGCCGGCTCAATCTCAGTGCAATACAATTGATACTGTCCACCGGCCTCATATACTTGAATAGCCCCTCTGACAATTACAGACAGACCATTTTCAGGAATAAACTTCAAGGTACTGACATTATCTTTAAACATTACTGCCTTTAAAGCTGAATTTTCATCCTTTAAGGTGAAATACATATGCCCCGATTTATGATAAATAAAATTAGAAATCTCGCCTTTTACATAAATATCAGATAGCTTTTCTTCCTTTTTTATTATCAAGGAAACAAATCTGTTCACCTGTGATACGCTCACTGCAAAAGCATTACTCATTTTCTGTTTTCACTGCTTCCCGAGTCTGTAAAGACTTAACAAAACTGTCCAAAACTCCATTAATAAAAGCCTTATCAGAATTATCGCCGTATTTTTTTGCAAGCTCAACAGCCTCGTTTATAGAAACCTTGTATGGTGTGCTTTCATCAAATAATATTTCAAAAAAAGCAATACGCAAAATGATCACATTTGTTTTTGCTATACGTGAAAATGCCCTTTTCGGACTGAATTTTGCTATTTCTTCATCAAGAAAATCAGCCTTTACTGCTATATCCTCGACCTTTTTAATTGCTTTTTTATCACTGATTAGCTCAAATTCCTCCGTACAAGTTTCTAAAACCTCCTGCAAGCTTTCATTTGCTACAAGCATTTGAAAAAGCAATACAAATACTACCTCACGTCTTTCACGCATATCAAGTCTTTTCTTTACATTATTAGAATTTAAAGACATATAGTTTTTTCCTATTCTTTTATTTATTACATTTAATATAAAAATGCTTAAAAACCCTATTAATAATAAGTAATCATAAAATTACTAACAGGGTTTTAAAAACTATTCACTTTCTTTTTTAAACTTTATACCTGCAACAACAACATTAACCTTAGATACAGCAATACCCGTCATGCTCTGCACAGCTGATTTTACACTTTTCTGCACTGCCTTTGCCACATTATTTGCATTGTATCCAGATTCGATGACAATGCTTAGTGTGATTTCTGCTGACTCTGCAGTAAGATTAACTCTTATTGGTGCTGAAAGCATAGGAATAGATAAAGAATTTTCTGCAGGTACAAGCTTTTGCCCCTCAGCAGCTACACCAGCTATTTCAGTAGCAGCAACCTCTGTAATTCTGATAATAACTTCATCAGATACTTTCAAGCTGCCTGCAGGCTTTACTGTTTTTCTTTCCATAGACGCCTCCTGTAACACATTTAAATTGCTGTACTATATAACGATTTCAATGTTATAAATATTATACAGCATAATTTAGCTTACAGAAGTATTATAACACATTTTTTTTTAATAAACAACTACTTTACAGGAATTATTGTAATATTTGATGGGTCAATTTCAACTTCGGACAGCAATGTATTTTTTACCTTTGCAGCATCTGCCGTTTGAAATTCATCTGCTTTAACAATTACATTTGCACTTTTACCATTTAGATAGCATATTACATCTGCAAAGCCTTGTGCTTTTAATGTTGTTTCGATTTTACTTTCACTTTCAATCAGACTTGTCATACTAACAGCGTCTTGTGCTACTGCTTGCAATTCATCTGCATTCAAATCACCGCCTGTGTAAATGCTCTTCAAAAGTTCTGCTGCCTTATCCCTGCTTTCCTGCTTATCAAGTCTTGCCTGCACAAAATAAGAGTCAACATCGCTAACTTCATCTGCTTGTGCTGAATTATTATTCTCGTTATTTCCTGTCTTACTGCTATCATCGCTGCTGCTCACAAATTGTGCCTCACCATAATTGCCCTGTGCATCTGTCGGAGTAATTTCATTATTACCCGCTATTAAAAAATGTACAAATACAGCTATACCCAGCATTAATGTAAGTGAAGCTAATACCAGATGCTTTCTCCTGATAATCATATTTATTCTTTTCCCGAAAAACGTCATAACAATCTTCCTTTCAAATATATTTTACTTTAATTAATTACGCTTATCCTTGCCGATGAAATACCAAATATTTTTGAAACAGCATCTACTACCTTTTCCTTTATATAAGGACTTCCACCGTTTTCACAGTGTACGATTACACCTCTAACCTTTGGCTGAATTATTGTTTTTACAAGCGCCTCCTTTCTACCCGAAACACCCTCTACCATTATATAACTGTTTTCATATTCACTGCTATTTTGAGATGCTGACATTGTTCCATCTGAATAGGCATCATTTTGAGAATTTTTTTGCTTTGCCTCATCTACAAATACGTATTCCTCTGCACTTTCAAGCGTTACCATTATACTTGTTTCACCTATGCCTTCAACCTTTTTAAGAACATTTAATAGCTTTTCCTCAAGCTTTTTTTCCATTTGTTCAATTGTACTTGTGCTATTTTGCATGACTGTCTGTACTGACTTTTCATCATTATCCGGAAATATCACATCACTAAAAAATATAAGTAAAATCAATAAAATACCTATAATGAAAATGATATTAAAGGCTTTTTTGTTCTCAAAAACAGCATTTAGTCTTTTTGTTTCCTTTACTTCCATATCCTCACCTTTAGCCTATAACTGATACTTTTATGTCCTCACCTACAAAATTTTGTACTACCTCTTTTGCTTTTTGAGCATCCTGAGATTGAGGGTTGTCAAAAACAAGCCTCACCTCACTAATAGATATGCTGTACAGGTTGGGAATATTAACATTTATTAAAATTTGTTTTGTTTTAATACCCTCTTCATCTAACAAAATTTTTATTTTGTCGGCTAGTTTTTCACCTAATTCCCTATAAGCCTTGTCATTTACCCTTTTTGATATATCAAGAAAATCATTCTGCTGATTAAATGCCTCACTGCTAAAATCCACCTCGAATTTTCCTTTCGTGAAAATGGACATTAAGCTTATTGCAAAAAAACACGCTATTAAAAAAGAAATCTGCTTTTTAAAGGAATTTTCAGGCACAAGCATTTTAAAAATAGCAGTCGCAACAGATACTAAGCAAACAGATACAATCATCTCCTTCATACTACTGCCCCCGCTCCAAGCATTAGCATAAAACCAATTGAAATAACAGAAAGCACCATAAAGCAAACAAGCACTGCAATAACAATAGTCAATACCTCTCCTGCACTTTTCATCATGGAAGAAAGCTGATTTGCACCAAACAAGTCACATATGCCGCTTGAAGCCATTACTGCTATCTTATAAGAAAATGCAGCAAAAAATGTTGGTGCTATAATGACAATACCTGCAATTATTCCAAATGTACCGACACTATTTTTTATTAAAGAAACTGAGCTATAAACTGCTCCAACAGCCTCAGCCACACTTCCTCCGACAATTGGCACTCCTGAAGATACAGCAAATTTAGCCGTTTTTAAAACAACGGAATCAGCAGAATTTGCAACAAGACTTTGTACTGATAAAAGCCCTATAAATATTGTCATTAACAAGCCTAAAATCCATGTGACTGCTATTTTTATAGTTTTTGCTATGCTTTCTATTTTTATATCCGGATTTACAGCACCGGCTATGGAAATTCCTAAAATAGTACTTGCTAAAGGCAATAGCAAATTCACCCCTATTTGCATAAACACTTGGCTCGCTCCTAAAAACACCCCATTAAATACACCTGCTGTTGTAAGCTGTCCACTTGATGCTAAAAAGCCTGCGAAAACAGGGATAAATGCCAGCATAAAATTTGCTCCTTGAGATAGAGCCTCGGAGATATCCGTAACACATTCACCAACTGCTTGAATTAATATTCCTGCACCAGCAAGCACACTCACTATACCAAAGGTTTGGCTAAGGTTATTTCCCTTATCAACATTCATGCTATTTGCAATAGAATATAGCAGTGCAATTGCAATAGCCGATACCAAAAATTTTAATGGCTTTTTTATATTTTCCAAAAACAAATTCCATACTTTATTTAAAACATCACCGAAAGACAGCTTTAATGCACCTTGATTTTCAGGGGAAATTCCCTCTTGTTCAAGCTTGCTTTTAGCCTCCTGCGGTAAAGAATCTAGGATTTCATTTTGACCATAATCATTTTCATTTTCTTGAAAGCCAGATTGCTCAGATGATGAAAACTCATATTCCTCTGCCGATACGACTAATCCTGCATATAAAAGTATTAGTGAAAATAAAATGCTTACTATATATTTCATATTCTTTCCTTTTAAACTTTTTGTTTACTATCCTTATGATAAGCAGCCTAGCTCAATAGCTTCATAACCAAGTTTATAATCCCCTCAAACATTGGCATAGAAATAAGAATTACCGCAATCTTTCCAGCAAGCTCAAGCTTTGCTGCTATTGCCGCCTCACCAACGTCCCTGCAATTATCGCTTGCAAGCTGAGTGATATAGACAATAGCTAGTGCCTTTAGCAATGCATTGGCATAAGTAGAATCAAGCCCTGCCATTCCAGTTAGCTCGCTAATTGTTTTTAAAACAGGTGCAACCACCGAAATAGCAACCGTCAATATAACTATCCCAGCCATAACAGAAACAAGCATAGCAATTTCAGGCTTGTACTGTTTTATAATAATAGCAATAACAGCGGCAGTTATACCTATTCCTGCTAACGCAAATATATTCATATCCACCACCTCACTGCTATAAGCCGAATACTGACTTTATTAAATCAAATAGCTTTGCTATCTCCTGTATGACCATCATAAGCACTACCACAAGCCCTGCTATTGATACCATCATTGCTTGCTCCTCTCTATCAGAACGTTTTAACAGCTGATATAAAACAGCAACAATTATACCTATTGCCGCTATTTTGAAAATTAAATCTATTTCCATATGTTTCAACTCTCCTCATATCAGCTATATTAATATAATTCCTATTCCCGCTCCCGCTAGGGTGCAAACCGACCTATACATCTTACCTTTAAGTAAAAGCTCTTTTTCTGCACTGTCTATGCTGTTCTTTACAAGATTTTTTTGTAATACTAATGAAGAAACTTGTCCCTCTATATCACTTTTACCTAAAAACCTTGCCGTCATTTTAATCAAATCAATATCTTGAGGAGAAATAAAGCTATCTTCCTCATCTATGCTTTTGTTCCATGCTATTTCAAAAGGAATACTAGATTTAATCATTTTATTTACACTTATTAAAAAGCTAAGATTATTATAATTACCGCTATCTATCGCCTGTGATATTAAATCATCAACTGCCACTGCCTGATACCTTATTTTTGTTTCCATTTCATTTAAAAACTGATAAAAAGAATTTAGCATCCGTACTCTAACCTTTAGCTTAAAGGAAATTCTCATACCCGTAAGCAATCCCATCACCGTCACTAAAATTGCACCAATCAATCTCGTCAGCATTTGATATACCACCTCTTGTAATATTCCATATTCCTAAAATTTTACCTATATTTTTTTTACTTCCTAAAAGCACTGCTTTTTCAAAGGCACCACTCGCAATTAAATCCCTCGTTGCCTTTCTGTTAAAAAGCTCCTCAAAGCTTGCACAATGTGCTGTTACTATAATCTTTACGCCCATATTCATACATTCAACCAGAGGGGAAACGCTATTTCCTATTTCATCACAAATAATTATCTCAGGACTCATAGAACGCAAGGCTGTCATTATTCCAATTTCCTTAGGAAAAGAATTAAACACATCAGTATAAATCCCTATATCAAGCTGCGGCTCTCCGTTGTAAACTGCGGCTATCTCACTTCTTTCATCAATAATACAAGCCTTATGCTTTTCACCTATTTGACGGGCCAAATCACGCAAAATAGTTGTTTTCCCACTTATAGGCTCTCCTGCTATTATTATGCTTTTTAATCCTTGTCCAAAAATTCTATGCATCAATTCATCTGCACAGCCTATATTTTCCTTAGCTATACGAATATTTACACTCGAAACATCCTTTATCCCTGTTACTTTTTCATTGCCCATAACAGCAGTGCCACAAATTCCGACTCTATGCCCTCCTCTTAAGGTTATAAATCCCTGTGCTATTTGATTTCCAAAGCTATGTACTGAATATCTGCATATTCTTAAAAAGCAGTCGTCTATTTCCTTTTTAGTAACCTTTCTTTCGCTAATGCTTAATGTCCTGTCCTTTATTTGTAGTGAAATAGGCTTTCCTACCCTCAGCCTTATTTCCTGTACGCTTGATTTTATACTAGGAGAAAGATACATAAGCTCGCTTTTTAATTCTCCTAAATAATCGGACACTTGTTCAAAAGGTGTTTGCTTACACTTTATCATTTTACATTCCCCTTTAGTTTAGCTTGTCTTTTAATTATTCAATTCTATGACAAGCCATATAGAGTTAGAACAAAAATAATTTAAAATACTGAATACAAAAATAAAAAAGAGACTGAAAAATCAGCCTCTTTTTATGCTTTCCACCAAACAGAATCCTTTCAAAAAGCCATCACAAAACCCATAACCAAATGATTTTGATAGATTTTTTGAAAATATTTAATCAGAATTTAATCACAATTTAATACTATAATTATTTATTTTTAAGTGACTTAAGCAGACCACCTGAATTGATAATTTCCTTAATAAATTCAGGAAATGGCTCAGCCTGATAACAAGCGTTTTTAGTAACATTACAAATAACTCCTGTATCAAAGTTAATTTCCACCTCGTCACCATCATCAATATTCTTAGCTGCCTGTTCACATTCAAGTATTGGCAAACCTATGTTTATTGCATTTCTATAAAAAATCCTTGCAAAAGTAGATGCTATTACGCATGAAATGCCACTTGCCTTTATTGCAATAGGCGCATGCTCTCTTGAGCTGCCGCACCCAAAATTCTGATTTGCTACTATTATATCCCCCGTCTTTACCTTTTTAACAAAATCCTTGTCAATATCCTCCATACAGTGAGCAGCAAGCTCTTTATGGTCGGATGTGTTCAAATATCTTGCAGGAATAATAACGTCCGTGTCAACGTTATCACCATATTTATGTACTTTCCCTTTAGCAATCATAATATTTCCCTTTCTATTTATTAAAACTATTGATAATCAATTAAATCGAATATCAAGCTTATCCTTATACAGTAAAATTATCTCAAGAATATGTCCTATATTACCTTCTCCTGCAAACCTTAAGCTATCAAAGTAATTTTCCTTATAAATATCAAGCCAAAAAAGCTCATTTTCATCTCCATAGACAGTAAATTCATCATTCAGCTGTCCAAAAAACACTTCAACCAAGCATTCTTCAAGGTAATAATTAAAATCCATCACATGAGTAAGATTTATATCATTTTTGGTTATTCCCGTTTCTTCAAAAAGCTCTCTATAAGCAGCATTTTCAGGTGACTCGCACTTCTTTCGCTTACCGCCTACCATATTAAATTTCCCCTTGTAAGGGTCTTTTCGGCGTTTGCACATTAGCATCTTATTCGCTTTTTTATCAAAAACAACAATGACATTCACGATTAGCTTATTAGTCCATTCCATTAAGAGATCTTCCTTACTGGTTTAATTAAAAATCCATATTACTGCTCAACAGCTGAAATATATCCATTAATAGCAGTTGCCGCCGCAATAGCAGGGCTTGCAAGATAAATCTCGGAGGTGGGATCACCCATTCTTCCTACAAAATTTCTGTTAGTAGTAGTTAGTGCCTTTTCATTTGGTGCAAGTATTCCCATATGCCCACCCAAGCATGGCCCACAAGTAGGAGTGGATACGGCAAATCCCGCTTCCATAAAGGTTTCAAGCACACCGCTTTTCAAGGCTTTCATATAAATTGCCTGTGTAGCAGGGATAACAATTGCCCTTGTATTTTTAGCTACCTTTTTGCCTTTGACTATCCTCGCAGCAATAGCAAGATCGGAGTAAAATCCATTTGTGCATGAGCCTATAACCACTTGATCAATCTTTACTTCCTTTTCACCTACTTCATCAATAGTCCTTGTATTAGATGGCAAATGAGGGAAAGCAATAGTAGGCTTAATTGTGCTTAAATCAATATCTATTATCCTTTCATAAACTGCATCATCATCAGGTGCAAAATACTCAAAAGGTCTGTTTACTCTATCCTTTACATAATCAAGGGTAACATCATCAACCATAAATATACCGTTTTTAGCTCCTGCCTCAATAGCCATGTTCGACATAGTGAGCCTGTCAAAAATTGATAGGTTTTTCAGCCCGTCGCCCACATATTCCATACTCTTATACAAAGCTCCATCTACACCGATAAGTCCGATAATATGCAGAATAACGTCCTTGCCTGTTACCCATTTATTAAGCATACCGGTTATATTAAATTTTATAGCAGAGGGAACCTTAAACCAAGCCTCACCCGTCGCCATGCCGGCAGCCATATCAGTAGAACCAACACCCGTTGAAAAAGCACCTAAAGCACCATAGGTGCAAGTGTGACTATCAGCACCAATAATCAATTCTCCCGGTGCTACAAGCCCCTTTTCAGGTAAAAGTGCATGCTCAATGCCCATATCCCCAACATCAAAAAAGTTTTCTATATTCATTTCATCAGCAAAATTTCTGCTTATTTGACACTGCTTTGCCGCTTTAATATCCTTTGCCGGTACAAAGTGATCCATTACAAGAGAAACCTTATACTTATCAAAAACCTTTGGAAAATCTGCCTTTTTAAACTCATTTATTGCCACCGGTGAAGTAATGTCATTCCCCAGTACCATATCAAGCTTCGCTTTTATTAACTGCCCTTCCTTGACGCTTTGCAATCCTGCATGCTTTGCAAGGATTTTTTGTGTCATTGTCATTCCCATATTTTTACTCCCTTCAAAAGCAATTTTTTAATCTCTTTCCAACGCTGAAATGCCCGTTCTTACTAATTTATTTATATGATAGGGTCTTAATAAATCAATAAAAGCATTAATCTTTTCAGGCTCGCCCGTCAGTTCAAACATAAGCTCCTGCTGTGCTACATTAACAATTTTAGCACCAAAGAGATTTGCTACCTCTATCATATGCTGCCTGCACGTCGCATCATTTCCAGCCTTTATTATTAGCTGCTCTCTGCAAACAGCATCATCAAGCTGCTTTACATCTCGTACATCATATAGTTTTCTTAGCTGCTTTTCAATTTGATGAACTGTCTTTTCATCATCTGACTCAACTACAATAGTCATTCTCGAATATTCTTTATTTTCAGTTTCTGCTACATTAAGGCTCTTTATATTATATCCTCTGCGTGAAAACAAGCCTGCAATTCTTATTAATACGCCACTGTTGTTTTCAACTAAAACAGATAATACATATTGTGTAGATTTAGCCATTTTAATCCCCTTTCTAGTCAATTTCAATTTCCAAAATCGGATTGGACACAGATGCTCCGGCAGGAACCATAGGAAGAACATTTACATCCTCATTTATTCTGCATTCTATCAGCACCGGACGTCCTTTTGATATTTCTATCGCCTTTTTCAAGGTATCCTTTACTTCACTTTTCTTTTCTATAACAAAAGTATCTATGCCAAAAGCCTCACCAAGCTTCTTATAATCAGTAGGGCGGGAAAGCGTAGTCTGTGAAAATCTCTTATCATAGAAAAGTCTTTGCCACTGTCTTACCATACCAAGAGAATTATTATTCATAACTAATTCAATAGTGTTAATATTATTTTTAGATAAGGTAACAAGCTCATTTAAATTCATATGAAAGCTGCCATCACCTGCTATATTTATTACAGTTTTATCTGGATTTCCAACCTTTGCACCGATTGATGCACCTAGGCCAAACCCCATTGTTCCAAGTCCTCCACTAGTAACAAAGGAACGTGGATTTTTATACTCATAAAACTGTGCCGCCCACATCTGATGCTGTCCAACCTCGGTTGTAATAATAGCT
>JAAYSD010000096.1 GCA_012518465.1 Clostridiales bacterium | reverse complement strand
GAACTGGCGGAAGAAGAAATATGGGTAAAGTATCCTGATGTTATCCGCAGGTACAATCCACACATTTTACTTTCAATATCTCAAGGCGATGTCATAAGAGAATATCAGAGAAATGAAGCGAAACACAGAATGAGGATGCTGAGAAACGGACACGCATTTGATGTCAATGACGGAGAGTTTGAGGAACATCATCCAGAGTTTGCTGTAGTTGAAGATGTTGTTGAACAGTTATATTGGCAGGAAGAAAAGCAGCGTATCAGAAAAGCCATTGAAACCCTCACTGATATACAGAAAAGACGAATTATGGCTTACTTTTTTGAGGGCAAGACAAGCCGAGAAATAGCAGCTGAAGAAGGTGTGAATTACAGCAAAGTTGAAAAGTCTATCAATCTGGCATTAAAAAAATTAAAGATTTTACTCTCTGAGGGGGTGCAAAACGGCTCTCCCAGTTCAAACAAGTGAAGGGGTTAATTGTTCATTCCTTTAACATTTTTGAAAAGAGAGGTAAATCAAATGACGAAAGAAAACTTTTATAAAATCAAATGGGGAGAAATTTATTATTGTGATTTGGGTAAGGCGAAAGGCTCTGTACAATGCGGCAGACGACCGGTTATGGTTGTGCAGACCAATCTTCTTAATAAGCACTCTCCTACTGTTCTTGTCGCAGTAATTACATCGGTAAAAAAGAAAGAAAATGTGGATAACCATATTCTTCTCGGCACAGATTGTGGATTAAAAGAACCCTCTATGCTTATGCTCGAACAGTTGCGAACAGTGGACAAGGCTGAAGAACTGGAAGAGTTCATCGGAAAAGTAACTGATGAAGATAAAATCAATGAGATAAGAAAAGGATTGAAGTACACGGTAGGAATACCGATGAGACCTAAACGTAAGCAACAAGGTATCATTTTAAGTCTTTGCCCAAGATGCAGAAGCGAGTTCTTTGCAGTCCCGGAGAACATTCTCAGACGAGTTGACCCGTTGCAATCTGAAAAGGAAGTATGCGATAAATGTCAGGTTGGCTATGGATACGATTATTTTCTTATGAAAAGAGAGAAAAGGAGTGATAACTGATGTTCGAAGATAAAATAGCTGAAATGAATAAACATCCGGAATCAGTTGCTCCTGTTGAGTTTCAGTATGAAAAACGAGTTTACACTGTTGATGAGATACAAGACATTTTAGGTGTAAGCAGAACTACTGCTTATCAGCTTGTAAGGTCAAAAGTTTTCCATAGCGTTCGTGTGGGCGGTCAATACCGAATTTCAAAAAAGAGCTTTGATAAGTGGCTGGACGACCTTGATGAACAATCCGACTGTCAAGTGTGCGATTGAGAAAATCGCATAATTAACAAAATTCCTCTTTCTAAGTACTATATAGCCAAGCTTAGTGCTTGGCTATATAGGCACAGAATGGAGGAATCAAGATGGTTGATACAAATAACAAAATTACATTTGAAAAGCGGGTTTACACTGTCGAGGACATAATGAAAATGCTTGGAATCGGCAAAAACACAGCTTATGAACTTGTGAAATCAGGAGCATTTCATTTCGTAAAGGTCGGAGGTCATTTCCGTATCCCAAAGAAAGCATTCGATGAATGGCTTGAAGGAGTGGGAGGTGATTTCTAATGGCTATCTACAATATGTTTGATGAACGAGTGGATAAGTTCAATGAAGAAAACGAAACCAAGCGTCTTGCAGAACTATTTGCCAAAAGCAACGCAGATGATGTTGAGTGGGAGTCCTACTCTATGGCAGAAATACAAAAACTGCTTTCTGTTACAGCAGAAGAAGCTCTTAAACTTATCAAATCAGGTTTGTTTAAAACATACCGAGCAGGAAATGAATATCGAGCTTCCAAAAAGAGTGTTCAGGAAAACCGAAAGATTATCAAGGCAATGCTTACTTATCAGAACAATAAAACAATGACCGTTCCTGATGTTATGAGAATACTGGGTCTCGGAAAAACCGCAACTTACAGGCTTATAAATCAGTGTAGATTTAAGACCTATTTGGTATTCGGAAAAATGCGAGTGGATGTAGACAGCTTTGAGAAATGGTATGCTGGTCAATTTCATTACAAGAAGGTCAACGGAGAACGCCCCGGAAAGAAATACGGAAAAACTATTTCTCCCCTTACTGTCGCAAAAGTTCTCGGTATACCGAGAAGCACAGCAAACGACCTTATGAATGACGGTATCGTAGAATTTATATGGGTAGAAAACAAGCGCCGTATCATTCACGAGAGCTTTGAAAAATGGTACTCCTCTCAAAGCAAATATACAAAGATTATGGAAATCGAGGAGGTAGAAAACTATGTCGATTGAAGAACGAGCAAGGCAACTAAACAATAATACATTTGATAAAAAGAGCTATTCTGTCGAAGAAGCCGCAAACGCTCTTGGGGTGACAAGGCAAACAGTGTATAAGCTTATCAATCAAGGCTGCTTTAAGGCTATAAAGATAGAGCGAAACAGTTATCGAATTATCAAAAAAAGTTTTGATGAATGGCTTGATGAAGCGTAAGGAGGAACATTATGGCATCAATTATAAAGAGAAAAAACAAATATTCAGTTGTGTACAGATACACCGATGAACACGGGAACGACAGGCAAAAGTGGGAAACCTTCGATACCCAAGCGGCAGCTAAGAAACGCAAAGCTGAGATTGAATTTTCTCAGCAGAATAATACATTTATTGTGCCAACCGCCACTACGGTTGCAGACCTTTTGGAAGAATACACTTCGGTATATGGAGTTAATCATTGGGCAATGTCAACTTATCATTCAAAGAAAGGCTTGATGTACAACTACATCATTCCTCTTATCGGAGATGTGAAACTGTCGGATGTTTCACCGAGACTTATGGACAAGTTTTATCAGAGCCTGATGTCGGTAAAACCAAAGATGGTAAATAACAGACAGCCGAAAAACAAGTATCTCACGGCACATACAATAAGGGAGATACACAAACTTCTGAGAAGTGCTTTTAATCAGGCTGTAAAGTGGGAACTCATCGGTAAAAATCCCGTACTCAATGCTAATCTTCCAAAAGAGGAACACCAAAAAAGAGAAATTTGGACAGCAGAAACATTGCTGCACGCACTTGAAGTATGTGAAGATGATACATTATCTTTAGCTATCAATTTGGCGTTTTCTTGCTCTCTGCGTATGGGAGAAATGCTCGGTCTTACTTGGGACTGTATTGACATCAGCGAAAAGAGTATAGAAGAAAATAACGCTTCTATCTTCGTAAACAAAGAATTACAGCGAGTCAATAAGGATGCTCTGGAAGCCTTAGACGGTAAAGATATTATTCGTATCTTCCCAAGAACTATATCGAATACCCACACAAATCTTGTTTTGAAAACACCAAAGACCAAGACCAGCGTCAGAAAGGTATTTCTCCCTTCTACTGTCGCCAAAATGCTTCAGGAACGAAAGAAACAGGTTGATGAAATGATTGAGATTTTCGGAGACGAATATTACGACTATAACCTTGTTTTCTGTCATTCTTCGGGCAGACCAATGGAAGGACAAGTAATAAACAGAGCTTTAAAACAGCTAATCAGAGAACACAACCTGCCGGATGTAGTATTTCACAGTTTTCGTCACGCAAGTATCACTTACAAACTGAAATGGAATGGCGGTGATATGAAATCCGTTCAAGGAGATGCGGGTCACGCCCGTATGGATATGATTACAAACGTCTACTCCCATATCATTGATGATGACAGAAGATTTAACGCTCAGAAGTTCGAGGAGCAGTTTTATAATGCTAAAGGGTTAAGAGATGTAGAGGAAGGAAAAACGGCTCCTATGCCAAAATTTGAAGCTGTAACAGAGTTGCTTGACCCAA
Source organism: Clostridiales bacterium (assembly GCA_012518465.1). Lineage (GTDB taxonomy): Bacteria > Bacillota > Clostridia > Oscillospirales > Ruminococcaceae > JAAYSD01. Next base: position 12,190 of record JAAYSD010000096.1, on the reverse strand, counting down.
TGGCAAAAGTGATTGATGAACCGGAGGAAACAAAGACGGAGCAACCGGAAACAAAAGACGACAATATGGAAATGCTCGCTAAGCTTTTAGCAAATCCGGAAACTGCTTCGCTGCTTAAAGCATTAGCAAAAAATTTATAAACAGACAGAAGGCAATCCTAAATGGACTGCCTTCTTTATTTTATGTTTAGTATATGCTATAATAAGTTATCGGTATTGCACATTGAATGGAAATATATTAACTGATGAGCGTAAACCTATTGTTGGAGGTCTTGCTAACAGACTGCAAAAAACAGCGTTTGATAATGGTTGTTGTTAGCTGATAAAAGTTAGTTTTGCACGAACATCAAAATGCTGAAAAACCCAGTGTTTACAAGGAAAATTCGCATTTGGTTTATGTGCGAAAATGCCCTCCGGGTCGTACTCCTAAGGGGCAATTATAGGTTCGATTCCTATTGAGGGTGCCATTTTTATGTGCCTAAAATTATCTAAGGATAGTTTTAGGTTTTTTATTTATATATTGAAATATCTCGTTGTAACAATCCATAATCGCTTTGAGTTGATTACTAATAAGAGTGTATTATAAAAACTATTTTACTGGTATCAAAATGAGGGGTGCTAAATACTTTTTAATATATAACAAAATCCCCAAGCTTAAAAGTCTGGGGATTTTTATCTTAAATATAGATTGGCAAAATCAAAGTTTTATGCATAGGTATCTAAACCATTATCTGATTTTGGAATATTGTTCTGTATATCTTCTATTTTTTCGCTGCTTGCATTTTCGTTTTTGCTAGAAGATGTTGCTTTTTGTATTTTATTTTCGATTTGGGCAATCTTGTTTTTCAAGAGCTGTTCTTCTTGATTTAGCTTTTCTTCTTCCGCTTTTGAGGAACTATCCTTAGCTTGAACTTTTTCAAGCTCCTCAGTTAATTGTTTTAGTTGTTTTTCTAGAGCAGAAGTCTCATAAGAAGTTGAACTTTGGCTAGAAATAGCTGAAGAATTGCTAATTGAATTTATGTCCGTGATATTCTCCTTGAATTATTAGGTTTTTTATACTATATAATGTATATCGGTTTAAAAGGAAAATTGTTTAGCAATAATGTATGGTAATTTCAAAACGATGACATATAAAGATAAATTCATTATTCTTGATTAGTAGAAAGTAAATCCTTTACATAGGTTGGCAGTGCAAAAGCACCTTTGTGTATATCAGTGTTATAATATCTTGTCTTAATATTTAAGCTGTTCCAATATTCTTCATTAAAATTTTTTATCGGATGAAAATACTTGCCGGCAAATCCGAAAAGCCAATGCCCAGATGGGTATGTCGGCATATGGAATTGATAAACTTCATGTACAGGGAAAACTGATGAAATCCTCTTGTGAGAAAGTATCATACTCTGCTTATCAGGCTCATAAAAAGGACTTTCATGCTGATTGATTAAAATTCCCTTTTGAGTAAGTGCATTATAACAGTTTCCGTAAAATTCTTTAGTAAACAACCCTTCCCCAGGTCCAAAGGGGTCTGTACTGTCTACTATAATAAGATCATAGAAATCTTGCTTTTTTCGAACGAATTTAAGCCCGTCCTCATAGAAAATTTCAACTCTATTATCATCGAGCTTACAAGCGGTTTGGGGTAAATACATTTTACAAACTTCAACTACCCTTTTATCTATTTCCACTAAATCAATTTTTTGTATTGAAGTATAATGACAAAGCTCTCTTACTGTTCCTCCGTCACCTGCACCTATTACAAGTATATTTTTAATTTCAGGATTTACTGCCATAGCAGGGTGAACAATCATTTCATGATAAGCAAATTCATCACGTTCTGTTACCATCATAAGTCCGTCTAATGTAAGGAAATTTCCAAATTCATAGGATTTAAAAACATCAATCCTTTGAAATTCACTCCTCTCACTGTGTAGATGCTTATCGACCTTAATAGAAAACCTAACATTTTTTGTGTGATTTTCTGTAAACCATAAATCCATATTTACCTCAAAACTTCATTAAAGATATAAAAGCTTTAGCCTTGCTTACAATTATCTTATCATTATCAAAGGTTAAAAAAGATGGAGCTTGTCCTATTTCCACCCATTTAATTTCAGAGATTTCCTCCTTTTGGGGCTTGAAATCATGATTTTTTGCCTTAGCTACAAAATAAACAACCTCTTTAAAAGTATCTCTCCTTGGAGAAAAGGTAACAATTTCACGAAAGCCTTCATCAATAAAGACTTCTATTGAGGTTTCCTCAAAAATTTCTCTTAGGGCTGTTTCTACTTCAGTTTCGCCTTCCTCCATATGACCTTTAGGAAAGGACCAATATCCTGACTTAATATGTTTAATAAGCAGAATTTCCGTATTGCCGTGATATTTTCTATAAACAATAGCACCACAGGATTTTTCCTTATTAATAGTATTCAATTTTAAATTCCTTTCTATTTATTATATATAAGATTAATTAAACATATTATAACACAAAAAATAAAGCTTGTCACCCCTAAAAAAGGCAAAAAACCGACCTTTTTTATTGTAAATAAAATACAAATATTATTTTAGTAATGCTTTTTGGTTAAAATAACGAAAATGAAGGGTTTGTTTTACATAAAGTTACATATTACAAAGTGATTTTCAATAGTTACAGAATAGTTACAGAAAAAGCTTGTGCAAATGATACAAAAACAATAATTTTAACCGATTTGACATATTTAGTGCCTGTGAGTATAATTTCAAAAAGACATTTGCAATTAATTTTCTGTGCATTTTAGTGCCTATATTATTGCAATGCTTTAAAGCTTGTCTATACACTGAGTATATAAAAACAATTTGATGTAGACAGGCGGACACTGAAGTTTTCAGTGTAATTATAGAAAGGAAAGAGAAAAATGAAGCAAAGAATATTCTCCCGTATAAAAAACGGCTTGAGTAGAATTCATGTTTTAAGCTTCCTTGCCATGTTCGCAGTTACGGTTGCTCTTATTTCTGTGATGACTGGCTCCCTCTTCTTTACCAATACTGCTCACATTATTGACAAAAGCAACAATGTTGTTAAAAAACACTATACACTACTGACGGACCCTTATTCAATACTCAAGGAAGCGGGTGTTGATGTTGGATATTATGATGAGGTATCATTTACCGGATTTGCTGATTATACAACATATATAACAGTAGAGAGGTCACATGAGGTTTCTCTAAATGTAGATGGAAAAACCTATTATCATAATACAACAGGCTCTACCGTTAGCGAGATTTTGGAAAAGTTTGATATTGTTTTAGGCGAATATGATAAAATTAATTGTACTTTAGATTCTGTAACTTATGAGGGAATGACTATTGAGGTTACACGCATTAAGTATGACGAAAAGGTTGTAAAATCCGTTATTGAACATGGAACGGAATATGTAAAAAATAAAGAGCTTTTAAAAGGTAAAACAAAGGTTGTCACTGAGGGTAAAGATGGTGAAAGAACCTATGTTTATCAGCGTAAATTTGTAGATGGTGTACTGACAGATGAAATGTTGATTTCTGATACTGTTTCTGTCGAACCTATAACTGAGGTTATTGAGCAGGGCACTTATGTAGCGCCTAAGGTTGAACAAAAGATAGTGACAGGAAAAGCAATTTCGACATTAAATCCTGATATCGAGTTTAATCTCAACGAAAAAGGAATCCCCGAAAAATATACACGTGTGCTTACGGGGAAGGCAACGTCGTACATTGCACCAAAGGGTGCAATGACAGCAACAGGCAGGCTTGCACAGGTGGGTGTTGTAGCAGTGAATCCGAATGTAATACCATATGGCTCTAAACTATATATTGTTTCTAAAGATGGAAAAACTGTTTATGGCTATGCTATTGCAGGAGATACTGGTGGAGCATTGAAAAGCGGCAGTGTAATTGTTGATGTATATGTGCCTAATTTATCTATGGCTACTCAATGGGGAGCAAGGCAGGTAAATGTGTATGTTTTGGAAGAAGGATAATGGTTTCATTTATCAATTCTCAATTAATATGTAAAAAAATTCTTGATATATTTTAGAAAAAGTTTTTGAAAAGACTTGATTTTTAGAAATTACTGTGCTATAATATTTTATAAGATTAACGGAAAGGCTGAGAGAACTCAGTCTTTCATTGTTATATTAAACTTATTTTAATATTAAAAAGGATAATCAGTGCAAAAATGAATTTGAATATTAATAATTCTATTGAAAATAAATCAGCTGAGCTGGTGCGTGAAATAGTGGAAAGTGCAGGCCTTGATTTATGGGATGTTAGGTTTGAAAAAGAAGGAGCTTATAAGTACCTTAGGTTTTTTATTGATAAAGAGGGCGGTGTTTCCTTTGATGACTGTGAGGCTGTAAATGATGAAATTAACAGCATTATTGATAAACAGGGTTTTATCGATAAGATTGATGTGCTTGAAATAGGTTCAGCCGGACTTGAGAGAACTCTAAGGCGGAGTGAACATTTTGAAAAGAGCATAGGCAAAAAGGTTAAGCTAAGGCTTTATAAAGCAGTTTACGATAAGAAAGAGCATAGAGGTATTTTAGATGCTTTTGATGGAGATGTTGTAACTATTAATGATAATGATGAGATAAAAACCTTTAATATAACAGAAATTTCTAAAATTAATCTTGATGATTTGGAGGACTAACGAAAAATGGATACTATTGAGCTGTTTGAGTCATTGGCTATGCTTGCCAGAGAAAAGGGGATAGAGCCTCAGGTGCTTTCTGAAAAAATACAGACTGCCCTTACATTTGCTATAAAAAAGGATTTTCCGGGAAGTGAAAATATAAAATTTGATGTTGATATGGAAAACGGCGTTTTTAATATAGCTATTTTAAAAAATGTTGTTGAAGAAGTAGAAGATGAGGGAAATGAAATTACTCTTGATGAAGCGATTAATTATTCAAAAAGATATAAAATCGGTGATGTATGCGAGATTCCTATCGACCCTAAGCGTTTTCGCAGGATAGCAGCTCAAAATGCTAAGCAGGTGATAAAACAAGGCTTAAAGGAAATAGAAAAAGAGCAGCTTGAAAAACAATGGGGAGAATTAGGCGGTGAGGCTGTTCCGGCTCAGGTGATTAAGGTAGAAACGAGAACGGGTAATGCAACAATAGTTATTGACGGCAACGAGATTCAACTATATAAAAGCGATCAGATTCCCGGTGAGGTGCTTACAGAAGGGACAATGATAAAGGTGCTTGTTTCCACAGGAGCTGAAGGTGGAAAGAGACAATATTTCAAGGTTACACGCACTCATAGGGATTTGATAAAACGTTTGTTTGAACTTGAGGTACCTGAAATATATGATGGTATTGTTGAGATAAAGGCTATTAGCAGAGAAGCTGGAATACGCTCTAAAATAGCAGTAATCAGTCACGATGAAAATATAGATGCTGTCGGCTCTTGTATAGGCCCTGCAAGAAGCAGAATTTCTAAGGTTTGTGAGGAGCTAGCCGGCGAAAAAATTGATGTTGTGCTTTATAGTGATGTTCCTGAGGAATTTATTGCACAGGCATTAAAGCCTGCTGATGTTGTAAGCGTGGAAATTCCCGATCAAGAGGTAAAGGCTTGTACGGTACTTGTACCTGACGGACAGCTATCGCTTGCTATTGGAAACAAAGGACAGAATGCTAAGCTTGCAGCAAAGCTGACAGGATATAAAATTGATATTAGACCTGAGAGTGGATATTTTACTGCTGAATAAATTGTTTTGGAGAATATGATTTGTTATGAAAAAGCGAAGGATTCCTTTACGAAAATGCATAGGCTGTGGTGAAATGATTGGTAAAAAAGGCTTGATACGAGTAGTGAAAAATAAAGATGGAGAAATCTTTATAGATTCTACTGGGAAGCAGGCGGGCAGAGGTGCGTATATTTGCAATGATTTAGCTTGCTTTGAAAAGGCGAGAAAATCAAAAGCTTTTGAGCGAGCGTTTAAATCAGCTGTTAGTGAAAAGATATACGATTCACTTGAAAAGGCAATAGGTGAAAATGAAAGTGGACAATAAAAATAATGCTGCTCTCTTCGGCTTGTGTAAGGCTTCGGGGAATTTAATACAAGGGTTCGACGCTGTTGTTATTGAGTTAAAAAAAGAGCATACTAAGGTAAGCGGTATATTTTTAGCATCTGACTTATCAAGTAAATCTGAAAAGGAAATAAGATTTTTCGCTGAGAAAAAAGATGTTCACGTGCATAGAATAAATATAAGAATGGATAATATTGAAAAAATATTGAAAAAAAGGACTGGAATATTAGCTGTTACTAGCAGTTCTTTTTATAAAATGCTAAAAGATAAACTAATACGGACATAGGTTTTACCCGCCGTAGTAATAAATTTCGAGTTTTAAAGTATGGAGGAAATTATTTGATGAATCAAAAGTATAAGGTACATGAGGTGGCAAAGGATTTAAATATTTCTAGTAACGATATTATCGATTTACTTAGAAAAACTTTTGGCACAACCAAAAAGTATCAAACTGCTTTAACGGCGGATGAATTGAATGTTATTTTTGAAAAATACACTCAAGATAATCAGGTGAAGAGCTTTGCTGAGTATTTTGCTACTGCAAATGAAAATCAGCAGGAGTCTGAAAAGCCGCAAAAAGCACAAAATCAAGAAAAATCTAAAGAAAAAGCCGAGGATACTTCTGTCAAGCCTGTTAAACAAGAAAAGCCTAAAGAGGATAAAAAGTCGGTTGCTACCCAGCAATCAAGTCCTAAGATAAATGAGCAGGCTAAGCCTGAGCCAAAGCAAAAGCAGGAAGCCGGTAAGAAACAGGATGAACCGATTATGCAGGATGCTCAAAATAAGCCTATCAAAAATAAAAATCAGAATAGTTCTATTAATAAGACAAATAATAAGCCTAATAATAGGAAAGAAAATAAAAGACCTGAACAAAATAAGCAAAATAAGGTTCAGTCGCATCATGCTATTAAGCCTGTTGTAGATGCTACAAAAGTTAAGGTTAATGAGCCTCCTAAGACCAAGGTAAAGGGCGAAACCGTCCAAAGAGGCGAGCAGGTTACAAGAAAAGTTGATACACGCGGCACTTATGTAGAGCTTGATAAGTATAACGAAAGATATGAGAAAATTGTTCCTATATCTAAGCTTAGTAATGAAAGAATAACTAAAAAGCAAAAAATTAACTCCAAGGGGAAAAGAGGAAAAAACCAGTATCAATCTAAAAAGAGAGAAACTGAGGCTGAAAAGCTTCGCCGTCTTGAGCTTGAACGTGCGAGAAAGCAGCAGCTTAAAGTACTTATACCCGATGAAATAGTGTTAAGTGAGCTTGCTTCAAGGCTTAAGGTTACAGCCTCTGCTGTAATTAAAAAGCTTATGGCATTAGGCGAGATGTGTACTATTAATCAAATACTCGATTTTGACACTGCTTCTTTAGTCGCTGAAGAATTTGGAGCAAAGATAGAAAAAGAAGTAATTGTAACTATTGAAGAACGCTTGTTTGAAGAGATTGAAGAAACTGATGATAATACTGTTCCTCGTTCTCCTGTTGTTGTGGTTATGGGACATGTTGACCACGGTAAAACTTCACTCCTTGATAAAATAAGGCAGGCTGATGTTACTTCAACTGAGGCTGGCGGAATTACTCAGCATATAGGTGCTTATCGTGTAAAGGCAAATGATAGGGAAATCACTTTCCTTGATACTCCGGGGCATGAGGCTTTTACAAGCATGAGAGCAAGAGGTGCTAGTATTACGGATATTGCTGTTTTAGTAGTTGCTGCTGATGATGGTATTATGCCACAGACGATTGAGGCAATAAACCATGCAAAGGCTGCTGATGTATCTATAATAGTTGCTATTAATAAAATGGATAAGCCTGAGGCTAATCCTAATAAAATAAAGCAAGAGCTTACTGAGCATGGACTTGTTATTGAAGAGTGGGGCGGAGATGTAATTTGCGTTCCTGTTTCTGCAAAAACGGGTGAGGGCATTGATGAGCTGCTTGAAATGATTAGTATTACTGCCGATGTGCTTGAGCTTAAGGCGAATCCCGATAGAATGGCTATTGGCACAGTTATTGAGGCAAAGCTTGATAAGGGAAGAGGCCCTATTGCGACTGTGCTTGTCAGAACAGGTACACTAAAGCAGGGCGATACAATTATTGCAGGTACTTCTTTCGGCAGAGTGCGTCTTATGAAAAATGATAAGGGTGAAATAGTAAAGGAAGCAGGCCCTTCTGTTCCGGTTGAGATAATGGGATTGTCAGAAGTGCCAAGTGCAGGAGATAGCTTCAATGTAGTAGAAGATGAAAAGCTTGCTAAGGAGCTTGTTGCAAAGCGTCGCTACGAGGCTAAGGAAGAAATTGCTAATATGTATCAAAAGGTTACTCTAGACAATTTGTTTTCACAGATTGAACAGGGTAATATCAAGGAGCTCCCTATTATAGTAAAAGCTGATGTACAGGGTACGGCAGAGGCTGTTAAGCAATCTCTTGAAAAGCTTTCTAATGATGAAGTTAGGGTAAGAGTAATTCATGCGGCTGTTGGTGCTGTAAGTGAAAGCGATGTTATGCTGGCTAATGCATCAGATGCTATTATTGTAGGATTTAATGTACGTCCTCATCCTGCTGCTGCTGAAAATGCAAAGCGTGATGAAGTGGATATACGTTTGTACAGAATCATTTATGATGCTATTGAGGAAATTTCCACTGCTATGAAGGGCATGCTTGCACCTAAGTATCGTGAGGTACAGCAGGGTAGGATAGAGGTAAGAAATCTATTCAAAATTTCAAGTATTGGCACAGTTGCCGGCTCTTATGTGCTTGATGGAAAGGTTACAAGAAACAGCTCCATACGTGTTGTTCGTGATGGAATTGTTGTAGCTGAGGATAAGATTGTTTCTTTAAAACGTTTTAAAGATGATGTAAAAGAAGTTAGTGCAGGATATGAATGTGGTATTACCCTTGAAAAGTTCCATGATTTAAAAGAGGGCGATATTTTTGAAGCCTATATAATGGAAGAATACAGGGATTAATAGTTTTCATGATTGTACTGTTTGGCAATAGACTTTAAGAGAGGTATTTTTATGTCAAACTATAATATTTCAAGGCTGAATGAAGATGTAAAAAGAGAGTTGTCAGCTCTATTAAGAGAGGTAAAAGACCCTAGAGTTTCTAGTGGGTTAGTCAGCATATCTTCATGCAAGCTTACAAATGATTTGTCATATTGCAAGGTTTATATCATTGCACTTGAAAATGGCGAAGATGCTATAAAGGGCTTGAAAAATGCTGCCGGCTTTTTAAAAAGGCAGCTGGGTGTACGTATTAAAATGAGAAAAATGCCCGAGCTGATTTTTGAGCTTGATACGTCTTTAGACTATTATAGACATATTGAAGGAATATTAGACAACCTTCATGAAAAAGACAACACAAAAAATAATTAGGTAGGAGCATTTATGTTTGTTGGCATTGAAAGGGCTGTTGAAATATTACGCTCTAATGATGACTTTTATATACTCACTCACATTAGCCCCGATGGAGATACCTTAGGCTCGGCATATGGGTTATGCAGTATCCTTCAGTCAATAGGGAAAAGAGCGAGGGTTCTTTGTGCTGATGAGATTCCTAAAAAATTCAGCTATATGTTTGATACGGTAGATAATCAGGAGTTTGAAGCTGACACAATAATTGCTGTTGATGTGGCTGATGCTAAGCTTTTGGGTGATAACATAAAGTATGTTGATGATATTGTACTTTGCATTGATCACCATATATCAAATAAGGATTTTGCAAAAAACACTTTCTTGGATACAAAAGCAGCTGCGTGTGCGGAAATTATTTATGATATATCAGTATTTATGAAAACGCCTTTATCTGATAAAGCTGCTATGTGCCTTTATACAGGGATTTCAACTGATACGGGCTGCTTTAAATACAGCAATACTACTCCAAAAACACATATGACAGCTGCAAAGCTTTTGGAAAAAGATTTTATTGCATCTGATATTAATTATAAAATGTTTGATCTAAAGAAAAAATCAATGCTTATGCTGGAGCGTGAAGTAATTGATACTTTGGCATTTTATGCTGATGGAAAGCTTGCTATTGCTTGTGTTACCACTGAAATGCTGAAAAAGGCAGGATGCAGTGAAAATGAAGATTTAGGTGCTGTTACCTCCATTCCCAGACAGATTGAAGGGGTAGAGGTAGGTGTTACAATAAAGCAAAAGGGAGATAATCATTATAAAATTTCCATGCGGTCCAGTGCTTTGGTAAATGCCAGTGAAATATGTGCGTTTTTCGGTGGCGGTGGGCATCCACGTGCCGCAGGGTGTGAATTTTTTGATACAGTAGATAATATAAAAGAAAAAATATCAACAAAAATTATTTCTGTTTTATTGGATAAAGAGTAAATATGAATGGTGTTTTATGTGTATATAAGGAAAAGGATTATACCTCCTTTGATGTAGTAGCAGTTATGCGTAAAATATGTGGCACTAAAAAAATAGGCCATGGAGGTACTTTAGACCCTATGGCAACTGGTGTTTTGCCTATTTTTATAGGAAAGGCGACTAAAGCTATTGATTTAATGCCGGACAATACAAAAGGATATAGGGCAGGCTTTAGGCTGGGGTTAGTATCTGATACACAGGACATTACGGGAAAGATTATTTCACAAAATGCTGTTAGTATTAAAAACTCGGATTTTGATACTGCTTTGCAGGAATTTAAGGGCAGAATATCTCAAATTCCTCCTATGTATTCAGCAGTGAAGGTAAATGGTAAAAGGCTCTATGACCTTGCACGTAAAGGAATAGAAGTAGAGCGAAAACCCAGACAAATCACTGTTTTTTCTATTGAAGTCGATAGCTTTGATGGTATCAAGGGGTATTTAAACATTAGTTGTTCAAAGGGAACTTATGTTCGTACAATTATTCATGATCTAGGACAGAAATTGGGCTGCGGAGCAGTTATGACAGAGCTTGAGCGTACGCAATCAAATGGATTGAATTTAGATAAGGCAAATACTCTTGATTTTTATAAGCAGCTTAGTTCTAATGAATTAAGAGAAATGCTAATTCCCATTGATAGTGTATTTCAGGGATTTCCCAAGGTTATTTTAGATGAAAAGCAGTGCCGTATGTTTAAAAATGGCGTAAGACTGGATTTAAAAAGGTTAAATCAGGATTTTGACGATACATATTATTCTGTCTATCATGAAGATGAGTTTTTGGGTATTGCAAGCCCTGATTTTACAGAAAGTTCACTTGTTATTATAAAAATGTTTTGATGGGTAGGAAATGTGATTATTATTAATTCTAATACTAGTATAAATGAAAAGACAGCAGTGGCTTTAGGTTTTTTTGATGGACTTCATAAAGGGCATAGAGCAGTTATTAATTCAGCTTTAAACAGCAGGTATTCTCCTGCTGTGTTTACCTTTGAAAGCTCAGCTTCTTTGCCGAAATTTCAAAAAAGGGAAAATATTATTACCTCTAGGGTTAAGGAATTTTACCTTAAAAAAATGGGGGTAAAATATATTTATCCGGCTGATTTTGATGAAATAAAGGGTATGAGTGGGGAAGAATTTGTAGTTAAGATTCTTGCTGAAAAGATGAATGCAGCTAAAATCAGTTGTGGGTATGATTTCCATTTTGGTAAAGGTGGAAAGTGGAATTCACAGGATTTAAAGAAGATATGTTCCGAGCTTAATATTGAAGTGGATATTATATCGGAGCAAAAGGAAAATGATGAAAGAATTAGTTCAACCCTTATTCGTCAACTGCTTAAAGACGGGGAGATAAGGTATGCTAACACGCTTTTAGCACAGCCGCTTACATTTATTTTAGAGGTTGTGCATGGACATAAATTAGGAAGGCAGTTTAATTTTCCTACGATAAATCAATATATACCTGCCGATTGTGTACTGCCAAAGCATGGAGTTTATGCTTCAATTACTTATATCGGAGATAGGGCTTATAAATCTGTTTCTAGCATAGGAAACAGACCTACCTTCGGTGGAGATGAAAGAGCCTTGCTCGAAACTTATATAATCGATTATAAAGGTGATTTATATGGCCAGATGATTAGAGTAGAGCTTATTGATTTTTTAAGAGGGCAAATTAAATTTGATAATAAAGAAGAACTGATAAACCAAATGGAGCTTGATAAAGCTCTTGTTATTAATAATTATAAATTTTAGGGGG